>CAYFVA010000025.1:0-17745 GCA_964346265.1 uncultured Desulfobacterales bacterium | reverse complement strand
TTCTGGGAATTTCCACATTGATATTTTTCAGGTTGTGCTCTCTTGCACCCTGGATAATAATTTTGTCTGAGCTCATTATCGGTTCTTTTGATTGTGTGCCTGAAATGCTGCAAGTTTTACGGCTTCAACAAGACTGGTATGATCCGCAAGTCCTCTCCAGGCAATGTCATACGCCGTTCCGTGATCCACCGAAGTCCGGATGATATCCAGTCCGAGGGTGGTGTTGACCCCGTCTTTGAAATGGACCATTTTAAAAGGAATCAACCCCTGGTCATGGTACATGCAGACCACGCAGTCGAATTTTCCGTTGACCGCATGAAAAAACACGGTATCCGGGGGCAGGGGGCCTGACACATCCCATCCCATGGATACGGCCGACCGGACGGCGGGTTCAATCACTTCCCGCTCTTGTTCTCCGAACATACCGTCCTCTCCCGCATGGGGATTGAGGCCGGCTACGGCCACTTTCGGCTGTTGAATACCGAATCGCTCCACAAGGGAGTTGCGGCAGATTTCAATGGTTTCCAGTACCTTCTCCCGGGTAAGGGATCCGGGTACACGGGATAGAGGCATATGAATGGTCACAAGGACCACTTTGAGCCGGTTTCCGGTCAGCATCATGGCATACCTGTCCGCACCGGTCCGGTTTGAGATCAGCTCGGTATGACCGTGGTATTCGCTTCCGGCCAGTTTCAGTGCGGATTTGGTTACCGGAGCCGTGACCATTGCATCGATTTTCTTTTCCATTGCAAGCGCAACACCGTTTTCAATGTACGAGAGCATGGCTTTTCCGGTTTCCGGTGTGGGCAGGCCGGGCATCATTTTTTCCGCATCAACCGGACGGCCTTCGATGACAGTCACGGGTTTCCGGTCAAAAACGGCATGATCCACGGATTCCACTTTCTGAAAATCAAGGGGCAGCTTCAACAGGTCGGAAGCTTTCCTGAGAACCCCTGTGTCTCCGATGACAACGGGCCGGCAGAACTGCCGTATATTTCCCGGAGCCAATGCGGAACAAATGATTTCAGGCCCGATCCCGGCCGGGTCTCCCATTGTAATACCGATAATCGGCAGGTGCTCCGTACTTGTCATTTATGCGTATCCCGTCTGATATCCCATAAAAAATCCGCTGCAGAAAGCCAGCGGGCCCGTTTCGATTCCCATTTCATACTTTCAAGTATACGCGCCCCGCTTTGTGATGTAAATATGTAAGTTTTTAAATTGTGAAACTCTCTGAAATAATGCGCAGTTCAAAAAAAGGGGTGAAAAAGTAGAAAATTAAAGGAAAATTCATCATTTTGAAGAAAAATAAAGAAAAAAAATTATTTCCAAAAACGGAAATCAACAAACGAAACCAATATTTCATTGAAAAATAACGGGTTACAAAAGTGCTTGTAAATTGGGCGGTTGGTTTGTTTCACAAAAAAATATAATATAAAATCAATGTGTTAGAATTTTTGATAAGGTGTTGTCCCAATAGAATTCTAACAAAGTGTTATTCGATTTGACGCAAAACAAAAGATGAAATACATATATCCCATCTTTATCAAGCACGCATTATTTCTTGTTAATCATTGTTTTTTGTTCAAAATCCGTTGCCGATGTATAAATGTAACAATTTGCGGAAGAGGCCATGTCTGAAAATCTAATGGAAAATTACTGGATCAAAGTCAAGCAGAGACTGGAGGAGCGCCTGCCCGAGCACAGTTACAAAATGTGGATCGAGCCTGTACATTTTATGGATTCGGATGATTCGACAATAAAGCTGTCCTGTCCGAACACCTTTCTGGCAAGTCGGATCAAATCCAACTATCTTTTTCAATTTCAAAAGGAGTTGGCCGAATTCGGATATGATGATCTTCGGATTGAATTTTATACCGAGAAAAGAAACGCACCTGAGAAAAAAACCGTGGGAGATTGTGCCGCGGCCCGTCCGGTTTCAGCCGGCCGGATGAAACCGGAAGATGTCAGGCAGATGAGGCTTCCGGGAATGAATGGTACATCCGGGACCGGCAGACTATTGAAAAACGGCTATACATTTGACGATTTTGTGGTTGGTAAAAACAGCAACTTTGCCTATTCCGCCTCCCTGTCCCTTGCCAGGGGCGTATTTGATACCGACAATATCCTCTATCTTCTCTCCGGCACCGGGCTTGGAAAGAGTCATCTGGCACAGGCGGTGGGCCATTATATTCTCACCAACAATGTTTCGGAAAAGGTCTACTATATTACGGCCGAAGACTTTACCAACGAAATGATTGAAGCCTTGAAAAACAAAACCATATACAAATTCAAGGAAAAATACAGGCGCTGCTGTGATGTCCTCATACTCGAGGACATCCATTTTCTATCCGGAAAGCAGGCCACCCAGAAGGAACTTGCCCTTACCCTGGACCATCTGCTGGATGCCGACAAAAAAATCATCTTCAGCGGAAGCCTTGCGCCCGCCAGTATCCCCAAACTGGAAGAGGCACTTGAATCGAGACTCTCGCTCGGTCTGGTCACGGAAATAGACGTCCCTGATTTCAACACACGGTTCAGGATCCTGAAGAAGAAGGCTGCAGACAACGGGTACGATGTTCCCGGGGAGGTCATGGAGTTTCTGGCACAGGAACTTTCCACCAACGTAAGACAGTTGGAAAGCGGTTTGAAAGGGGTTGTGGCCAAGGGGTCGATTCTTGATGAACCCATTGATATCAATCTTGCAGAAAGCGTGATCAAAAATTTTGCAAAGATTGAAAAAAGAATTACCGTGGATTCGATTAAACGGCTGGTCTGCAAGGAGTTTTCAATTTCGGAAAAGGATATCGTTTCTCCTTCCAGAAAACAGAGAATCGTAAAACCCAGGCAGATGGCCATTTATCTTTCCAGAAAACACACCAAAGAACCATTGAAGGTGATCGGGAAAAATTTCAACCGGTATCATGCCACAGCAATTTATGCAGTCAACGCCATTGAAAAGGAATTGAAAAAATCCAATGCAATTTCCGAACAGGTGCGGTATCTTACACGGAAGATAGAGGAAGGAAAATTATAAACTCAGGTACCGAACAGCCGATAAATGGCCCGCATGTCTGAAAAAATCATTGAAAAACTAGCCGGAATAACAGGCAAAAAGTATACGGTGGCGGACAGGGAGGAACTGGTCTGCCATTCGTATGATGCAGCAGGCAAATCCGGTCATCTGCCCGACGCTGTGGTGTTCCCGGCAAATACGGATCAGGTGAGCCGGATTCTTGCGCTTGCCGGTGCTGAAGGTTTTGCCGTGATTCCCCGGGGAAGCGGTTCGGGTATGACCGGTGGTGCGGTTCCGGTAAAAGGCGGAGTGGTAATGGTCACAAGCCGCATGAACCGGATCCTTGAAATCGATACGGAAAATTTTGTTGCCCGGGTGGAGCCCGGTGTGGTCGTAAAGGACCTGCATGATACCGCGGCAAAGGAAGGGCTGTTTTATCCCCCTGATCCGGCAAGTTCTCCGGTCTGTACCATCGGCGGGAATGTGGCCGAGTGTGCCGGGGGACCGCGAGCCGTGAAATACGGGGTCACAAGGGATTATGTGCTGGGATTGAAAGCGGTGCTGGCCACCGGGGAAGTGATCCGAACCGGCGTGAGGACGACGAAAGGAGTGGCCGGTTATGATTTGACCCGGCTTCTTGTGGGTTCTGAAGGAACCCTGGCCGTGATCACGGAAATTATTGTAAAGCTTATTGCCGCTCCGCAAAAAGTAAAAACCATGGCGGCTTTTTTCGATTCCATGGAATCGGCTGCCCGGACGGTGTCCGCCGTCATGCGGAATGCAGTTCTCCCAAGATGCATGGAGTACATTGACCGGGCCTCCCTTGACTGCGTGAAAGAATACATGGCCTTTGACCTCCCTGATTCGGTCCGGGCCATGCTGATCATCGAGGTGGACGGCGCTGCGGATCGTGTGGAAAAAGACTATCTCGGGCTGGTTGATTTTTTGAGAAAAAACGGGGCCGCCAATGTACTGGTCTCTTCAGGAGCGGAAGAGACCGAAAAATTATGGCGGGCAAGAAAAGCCCTGTCCCCGTCCTTGTTCCGGATCGCTCCGGACAAAATCAACGAGGACATTGTGGTGCCCGTCAGCCGGATTCCGGACATGGTGGCGGCCATCAGTGAGATCGGAGAGAAATACAACCTCTTTACGGCAACCTTCGGCCATGCCGGGGACGGGAATATTCACTGCAACATCATGTACGACAGCCGGGACTCCGTACAGGCTGAAAACGCCGCTAAAGCAGTGGGCGAGGTGTTTGACCGGACCCTGAAGCTCGGCGGCTCCATTACAGGCGAGCATGGGGTGGGCATCACCAAAATGAAGTATCTTCCCGGTGAGATCAATGATATCGAGATCCGCCTTATGAAGGAAATCAAGCAGGTCTTTGATCCGTCATGGATTCTTAATCCGGGCAAAATATTTTATTAGAACCGGAATCAGGCGTTTGAGATGTAGAAAAATCAAATCCTCAATACCGGTGAAACTTTGTTTGAGAAGCTTTTTATACCCGGTTTTCAGTTCGGTTTGATCTGGTAGGCATCAAATCCCAAAAGCTGGTCCAGAATATCGACTTTGGGGTTGAGGGTCGCCTCCCCGATGCATTTGATGGACAGTGCGCAGTAATTGCTGCAGAGCCGGTTGTCTTTATCGTATTCACCGTAGCAGTCCGGGCTGTCCAGGCAGTCTTCTTTCAGGGTATTGTTTATATGGGTATTGGTAAATTGTTTGATAACCGTTGTCCTCCTGGTTAAGATGGTCCTTGTTTCGAGGCGTCTTGAATATACATCGGTTTGAAAAAAAATTCAATATCCAAATGTGAATGAAATGAGGAAATCATCAGGTTACTATCCGTTGGAAAGCCGGATCATGGATTCAAGTTTTTCCACAAGAGGCGGCAGGGTTTCTTTTCGGGTTGCGCTCACGGCGACTCCCTGGCTCAACAGCCATTGGTCTTCAAATGTATTCATGTCCACCCGGTCGATTTTGTTGAACACGTACACCATCGGGGCCTTGTGAAGTTTCAGGTCCTTCAGGAGGTTGTCCACCGACTCCATCTGCTGTTTGTACCTCGGGTTGCTGATATCGATGACATGGAGGATGATATCCGCATCATCCAGCTCTTCAAGGGTGGCGTGGAACGCCTCGAGAAGCTCGGACGGCAGATTCTGTATGAATCCCACCGTATCGGTGATGATCGCTTCGGAGTCTTTGGGGAACCGCAGCTTCCGGCTGGACGGGTCCAGCGTGGCAAAGAGCCTGTCGGCCGCCTTGATTTCGCTGTTGGTCAGGGCGTTCAGGAGAGTGGATTTTCCTGCATTGGTGTATCCGACAATGGAAATCACCGGCAGCCGGTTTTTTCTTCTCTGCGCTCTCTGGTTGTGTCTCTGCTTGCGGACTTTGTCAATTTCTTTTTTCAGCCGGGTGATTTTGTCCCGTACCCGGCGCCGGTTGATCTCGAGTTTGGTCTCTCCGGGCCCCCTGCCGCCGATGCCGCCGGTGAGCCTTGACATGGCCGTGTTTTTGGTGATCAGGCGCGGCAGCAGATACTCCATCTGTGCCAGTTCCACCTGGAGTTTTCCTTCCCGGCTTTTGGCCTGTTTGGCAAAGATGTCCAGGATGAGCTGGGTGCGGTCGATGACTTTCATTTCAACAAAATCGGTGATGGACCGGATCTGGGACGGGGTCAGGACTCTGTCAAACACCAGCATGGTGGCGTAATTCCGGATGGCCTGGATGGTAAGGTCGGCCAGTTTGCCCTTGCCGATGACGTATTTGGTATCGATTTTTTTCCGTTTGGCCACAACCGCGTCGATCACATTGATCCGGCTGGTTTTGCAAAGATCCTTGAGCTCGTCCAGGCTGGCATGGGCCTCCTTGAAGTTGGCGGTGGCCACGTGGATCAACAGGGCTTTTTCTTCTTCCCCTGCTGTTTTGTACAGTGCGTTTTTCCGGGAGAGTTCCGCCTCCAGCTCTTCGATCAGGTTATAACAATCGATTTCAAAGTCGTTGATGGTGCAGGGCTCCATGACCCGGTACGGATCGCCGCTTTCATCCGGGAGAATATGGCCCATATAAACCCTGCCAGGCTTTCCGTCCTTTTCCAGGCAGACGGCGGCAATGAAATCCAGCCGCAGGAGGGCAAGGTCGGTGAGGTCGTCCCGGGTCAGCGGCTCGTCTTTCATGTGGGTATGCACGCACCGCAATCCTTTGAGTCTGCCCGGAACGGCCATATGATCCGGGGTGACCGGAATAACGATCCGGTCCGGTTCTCCTGCAATCACGTACTGCGTTTTTCCTGCCCTGTCGATCAGAAGTCCGATCTGGCGTTTGATTTCAAAAGACAACTTTACCAGTTCTCTTGCCTGTTCATCCGTGATCACGCAGTCCGGCGGAGTGGTGAAATGATATAGATTTTCAAGTGATTTGATCTGGGTGGATTTTAATCCGGACGTATTGCCGATAACTTTCTTTTTCATTCAAGGTCCTGATAGGTTCCCGAAGCAAGCTCTTCAAAACGGGTGTACTGGTCGATAAAATGCATACTGGCCGTGCCCACGGCGCCGTTTCTGTTTTTGGCCACTATGATTTCGGCTTTTCCCCTGTGGGGATTGTCCGCTTCCTTGTTATATACCTCGTCCCTGTATATGAACGAGACAATGTCGGCATCCTGTTCAAGGGCTCCCGACTCCCGCAAATCAGAAAGAAGCGGGCGCTTGTCGCTCCTTTGTTCAAGCATTCTGTTGAGCTGGGAAAGCGCAACGACCGGAATATTAATTTCTTTGGCAAGGGATTTGAGGGCCCTTGAAATTTCCGCGATTTCAAGATCTTTCCTCTCCAGTCTCACAGGGGACTTCATAAGCTGAAGATAGTCGATGACAATCAGACCGAGTCCGCTTGCCTTTTTAATCCGGCGTGCTTTGGCCCGGATGTCCATAACCGTAATGTTCGGCGTATCGTCGATGAAGATCGGCAGATCGTTCAAAAGCCCTGCCGCATCCGTGGCGTTCTGCCAGTCATCCTGGGTGATGAAGCCGGTTTTGAGGCGGTTTGAATCGATGCGGGCTTCGGATGTAAGAAGCCGCATGGAGAGCTGTTCCTTTGACATTTCCAGAGAGAATACGGCAACGGGCACGTTTTCCTCGAATGCCACATTCCGGGCGATGTTCAGGGCAAATGCGGTTTTCCCCATGCTCGGCCGGGCGGCAAGGATAATAAGATCCGAATTCTGCAGCCCGGAAGTCAACGAGTCCAGGCGCGGGTATCCGGTGGTCAGCCCGGAAAGGCCGCCCTTGCTCCCCTGTCTTTCTTCCAGTGTATCAATGTTGATATTGATCAGTTCGGCAAGGCTGGCGAACGATCCTTCGGATTTGGCCTCTGCAATGCTGAACACCGAATTTTCCGCATAGTCGATGATGTCTTCGAAATCCCCCCGGTCCTTCATGCACCGGTCAATGATCGCTGCGGCGCTTTTGATCAGTTTGCGCAGGGAAGACTTTCCTTTGATGATTTTGGCGTAATGGACCGCGTTCAGCGCTATGGGCGCCGTATCCGCTATGGTGGCAAGGTAGGATGGCCCGCCTGCTGAATCCAGCTCGTTTTTCTCCCTGAGCCGGTTTGCCACTGTAACAAGATCGGCGGGTTCATCATCTGCAAAGAGCTCGACCACCGCTTTAAAAATTTTCTGGTGGGCTCCCTTGTAGAAATCCTCGAATTCAATGATATCCACGATGTCAAAGAGAGTCGAGTTATCAATAAAGATGGAACTTAAAATCGACTCCTCCGCATCCATATCATGGGGCGGTGTTCGGTTTAACAGAGGATCTTTTTCCTGTGATTTTTTTGAACCGGATGCCAAATCGTTTCAATCCAAAAAGAGGATTTTTCCCGGGCCGTAAAGAGGAACCGGGAAAAATTCCATGATTTATATTGCACTTATTTTTCTTCTGCTTCCACTTTCAGGGTGATTTCCGGTTCAACATCCTTATACAGCCGGATAGGCACCTTGTATTCTCCTGTTTCCTTGATGGGTTCCGCCAGCAGAATCGAGCGTTTGTCCACGTCGACTCCCCGGGCGGCAAGCGCATCCCGGATATCCTTGACGGATACGGAACCGTAAAGCTTGGTTTCCTCAACCACTTTCCGCCGGACGGTGCATTCCACATCCTTGACTTTTTCCGCCATTCCTTCAGCCAGTTTTTTCTCTTTTGCAATCTGCAGTTCGAGTTTGGCTCTTTCCTGTTCCATAAGTTTCCGCTGCCGGGCGGTGGCCTGTACGGCCTTGCCCTGGGGAAACAGGTAGTTTCTTGCATATCCGGGCGCCACATCACATTCCGATCCGATGATGCCCAGTGAACTGATTGTTTCTTTTAATATCACTTTCATAGTTAACCTCCTGTGTAGGATCCATCCTGAAGCAAACAGGGATCCGATTGACAAGTCATTCTTTTTCAAGCTTTCTGAAGTTCAGCCATGTATCGAAAAATCCGAGCCCGATCACCAGAAGGACCAATACCTGCTGGATGACGATCAGGCTGTAAAAAAAAATTCGCAAAAGGACGGGAAACCCTTTTTTGTCGAAGTAAAACGCCAGAACGGCGATTCCCTGAAAAAAGTATACCAGCATCAAAAGGAACAAACCGTTCCAGGCCGACAGAACCGCCCCTTTGTGAGGAAGCAGAGTGAGAAGACTGCAGAGAATTACGGCCCAGACGAGATGATCAACCGTTCTCCATCTGTTCAGGGTACCCAGCCATGAAAAACTGATTCCCTCTTTTTTCAGGATCTTTCTGATCAAAAGGGTGTTCACCCAGGCAATAACAGTCATCATGACCGTTAGAAGGGCCGGGAGCATGCGCGTCAGGTAGTATACGATCATGTCCAGCCTGCTTGAAATCAGACCTGTTTTTTCTTCGGAAAGCCCCATTTCCGAGTAAAGTTGAAGTGAAAATTCAAGATTTTTTTCCACATAATCCGAAACCACCGCCAACAGGCTCTGACCGGTGAATGCTGTATAGACGATCAATAATAAAAAACAGATGCCCAGAGTGGCTCCCACCGTATAACCGATGGTTTTTTCTATTGATACCTGCTGTTCAAGAATCTCGCCCAGAATATAGCCTGTCAGAAGGAGGGCGGAACAGAAAAACAGATCCGGTGTTATTCCCGGTACGACCAGGCCGATAAGAAAGGTAACAGCCAAAGGTATCACCGCACCGAGTGTTCTGCCGAGCTTGAGTCTGTAGAACAAAACAGGCAGGGGAAGCACACAGGTCAAGAAAAATCCGATGATCGGAAGATAAAGTGTGGCCACAAAGATCAGCATACATATGGCGATACCGGAAAGTATATCCCTGCTGATGGTAACGGTTGGCGTCTGCCGCGTCAAATCCTGAATCTCCGTTGGTAGGTCGGAAAGACTGCCGCTAGAACGATTTGCCGACAAACGGCAGCAGGGCAATCTGCCGCGCCTGTTTGATCGCCGTTGCCAGCTGCCTCTGGTGTTTGGAACAGGTTCCGGTAATCCGTCTCGGAATGATTTTTCCCCGTTCTGTTATAAACTGCCTGAGGGTTTTGTGGTTTTTGTAGTCGATTTCCATTGTGCTGTCCACACAGAACCTGCATATTTTTCTTCTCTGGTAGAATTTTTTGTTTTGAATGGCCATTCTTCGAACACTCCTTTTGCCCTGTTAATTGGTTTCAGCGGTTTCAGCCGTTTTTTCCGAAGTCTGCTGCTCGGGGGGTTCCGTCTGTTTCGCCTCTTGTTCCAGATCTTCCGGTTTTACATCCTTTGCTTTCACTATAGTCATGAACTTGAGGATCTTGTCATCGAGCCGGAAGATTCTTTCCATCTCGTGGACCGTGTTGCCGTCTCCGCCGAACGTCATGCATACATAATGGCCCCGCGTGTGTTTACGGATTTCGTAGGTCAGCTTCTTGTTTCCCCAGTCGTCGAAATCGACCAGAATACCGTTCTCTTTTGCCACAATGTTTTTTACTTTTTCAAAAAGATCTTTGCGGGCTTGTTCCTGAAGATCCGGGTGTGAAATGAAAACAGTTTCGTACTTTCTCATTGTCTCTCCTTTCGGTTTTTCAGCCGGGAAGGCAACGTCCTTCCAGGCAAGGATTCATCCATTTTTCTATCCGACTGCCGGATATTTTTATATAAAACTCGTATTTATACCATCTATCTTACATTTCGTCAATATGGAATTCTTGAGTTGACATTCGATACCGAATTCATTATGTAACCGGACAGATGCGGCAATTTTTATCAGAAACTTGAAACCGGGAAAAAGAGACAAGAATCTTTCTCGTTCAAGTTCCATGGTCTGTGGTGAGGCTGTGCATCAGGACCGGTATAGAAAACGACCATGCCCTTGCCGGCACAACAACTATTGAAAGTCCCTGGATCGCCTGTATAGCATGGACTTTCATAAAATGAGAGAATCGGAGCCTGTATGGACCTTGTGAACCTGCTTGTGGATGAAGACCGGAACAGTCTGCTCAAAGAACTGACCCGGGCGATGCCGGACGTGATATTGAATGAACGCCAGCTTTGTGACTATGAACTGCTTACCACCGGTGCTTATACCCCCCTTGACGGATTTATGACCAAGATGGATTATGAGTGTGTGCTGGACCGGATGAGGCTTGAAAACGGGCAGCTCTGGCCGATTCCCGTATGCCTGGATATTTCCGAAAACCGGGCCGCCACCCTGGAGGCCGGCCAGTCGGTTGTGCTGCGGGATCAGGAAGGCTTTCTGCTCGGCGTGATGAATATCGACGACATCTGGCCGGTGGAAGCGGAAAAGGAGGCGGAGCAGGTTTTCGGTACACTCGACCCGGAGCATCCGGGAGTGAACTATCTGTTCAACAAATCGGGCCGGTATTATATCGGCGGTAAGATCGAAGCACTGAATCTTCCCATCCATTCCGATTTTAAACAGATCCGTCTGACCCCGGGGGAGGTCAGGGGGATCTTTGACAGGCTCGGTTGGAGTCGCGTGGTGGGATTCCAGACTCGGCAGCCCATTCACAAACTCCAGTTCGAGATGACCATCAAGGCCATGCGCAAGGCAAGGGCCAACCTTCTGCTTCTGCCGGTGGCCGGTGTGGCCCGGCCCGGCGATTTCGACCACTTTACAAGGATGCGGTGTTACCGGGAGGTGGCTTCCCATTATCCGCCGGATTCCGTTGTCATGAATCTGTTGCCCCTTGCCATGAGAATGGCGGGGCCAAGGGAAGCAATTTTGCACATGATCATCGGTAAAAATTTCGGGTGCACTCATTTCGTGATCGGTCACAACCATGCAAGCCCCGGACGGGACAGCAGGGGGGAGCCGTTTTACACGTATGACGACGCCAACACGGTGGCGCGAAGGGCGGCAGAGGAAATCGGTGTCGATGTGATCACATTTGATGAAATGGTGTATCTCCCGTTCGAAGACGAGTACCGGGCGGCCGGAGAAGTCGAAGAAAAAGTCGAGACCATTTCCATTACCGGTACCGATATCCGCCGCCGGATCCGTTCCGGACGGAAGGTGCCGGAATGGGCCACCTTTCCCGAAGTGGTCCGGGAACTTGAAAAATCGTATCCACCGCCGTCCAAACAGGGGTTGACCATTTTCCTGACCGGCCTTTCCGGGGCGGGGAAATCCACCATTGCCAAAGTGCTGTACGCAAGGTTCATGGAGATCGGAACCAGGCCCGTTACCCTGCTGGACGGCGACATCGTCCGGCGGAATCTCTCAAGTGAGCTGAATTTTTCCAAAGAGCACCGGGATATCAATGTCAGGCGGATCGGGTTTGTGGCATCAGAGATCACCAAAAACCGCGGGGTGGCCATCTGTGCCCCCATTGCACCGTATGCCAAAACCCGTACCGAAATCCGGGAAGTTATCGAGGAATACGGCGGATTTTTTGAAATCCATGTCTCCACCCCCATCGAGGAGTGTGAAAAACGGGATCGCAAAGGCATGTATGCCAAGGCGAGATCCGGGCTGTTGAAAGGGTTTACCGGAGTGGATGATCCGTATGAGGAGCCGGTGTCGCCGGAGCTTAGCATCGATACCACCGATCTGACACCGGATGAGGCGGCCCAGGAGATCCTGCTTTATATCGGTCAGAAAGGGTATCGGTAGCACCGGAAACTCCGGCGCAAAGAATGCGGGGGTTACGGGCTGCCGGCTTGTTCCTTTTTCGCCTCCAGTGTTTCCCACCGGTCATAGAGACGGTCGGCTTCATCCTTTGCCTGTTGAAGCTGTTCGCACAGTCTGTTCAATTTTTCCGGGTCGTCAAGCACCTCAGGGGCCTGTACCCGCTTCTCCAGCCGTGCCACCTCGGCTTCAGCTGCAAGGATGTTCTGTTCCATATGCTCCAGCTCATATTTTTCCCGGAATCCGAAGGTGATACCGTTCTTCTGTTTTCCGGTTTTCTTTCGGGTGTCTTTTTTCCCGTCTGCTGTTTTCGGCCTGTCCGGACCTGAGCGGGATTTCTCCTTTTCCTCCAGTATCTGGTTGAAGCTTTTCACTGGTTTGGCACCACCTCTGCCGTCCAGGTACACCAGTGTGTCTGCCACATGATCAAGAAGATACCGGTCGTGGGAGACAAGGACCACCGCGCCCGGGAATTCAAGAAGGCTTTTTTCGAGCACTTCAAGGGACGGGATGTCAAGGTCGTTCGTGGGTTCGTCAAAGAGGAGAAGGTCCACCGGCTCGAGCATGATGCGTGCAATACGGATTTTGGCTTTTTCCCCGCCGGAAAAGTTTTTTACCGGCATGTCCAGGGTCTCCGGTGAAAATAGAAATTTTTTGGCCCAGGACACAATATGGATCGGCCGGCCGTTGTATACCACAGAGTCTTTTCCCGTGGGACTCAACGCCTCTTTCAGGGTAATGTCCGGGTCAAGGGTTTCTGCGTACTGCTCGAAACAGGCGGCTTTCAGGTTGTCCGTCCATTTGACTTTTCCGGTGTCAGGCTCTGTTTTTTTTCTGATAATATCAATCAAGGTGGATTTGCCGGAACCGTTTTCTCCCACGATACCGGTGCAGGTGCCTTTGGTGAGGTTCAGGGAAAGATCGCGGAAAAGCTCTTTTCCGTCCAAAGATTTGGTGATGCCGGATATTTCCACAAGGCGTGCGGTTTTTCTGCCGGTTGTGCTGAAATCGATGTCCACCGACGCTGTGCTGCTGTTTCTTCGCCTGACCTGTTCCAGTTCGGAACGCAGCAGCTCTGCCTGGTCGATCCGGTACCGGGCTTTCGAAGTCCTTGCCTTGGGTCCCTGTTTGAGCCACTGGTCCTCTCTCCGCATTTTGTTGGCAAGGGCTGATTCTTTTTTTTTCTGGGCGGCCAGAAGTTTTTTCTTTTCGTCTGAAAAACGGTCATAGCCGCCTTTACTCTTGAAGTATCCGCCCGGATACTGCCGGCCGATCTCCATGACCGCACCGCATGTGCTGTCAATGAATTTTCGGTCATGGCTGACCACGATAAATGAAAACGAACCTTCCCGGAGCCTGGATTCAAGCCAGAGAATCCCGGTAATATCCAGGTGGTTGGTCGGTTCGTCCAGAAGAAGGACGTCCGGCTCACAGGCCATCGCCCGGACCAGGCAGAGCCTTTTTTTCCATCCGCCGGAAAGGGTTCCGGCACGTACGGAACCGTCCGTGAATCCACCTGTTCCCAAGGCCCGGTTGCGGTGCTTTGGAATGTCCGCCTCACTCTTGCCTGCTGCACGGAGCCGGTTTTCTATTACCTGCTCAACAGTAGAGGAACCGTCCGGTTCGTCCTGCTGGGGGACATAAAGGCAGGTGGCAGTATTTTTAACGGATATGGCGCCTTCATCCGGTTCGATAATTTTGGCCGCAAGTTGTAAAAGCGTGGACTTTCCGCTCCCGTTGCCGCCGATAAGACCGAGTTTTTCACCAGTGTTGAGTTCAAAATCCAGGCCGGTAAAAAGGTCGTGATTTCCGTACGACTTTCCTGCGTTTTTAATGGAAATAAGAGGCTTCATTTATAGATCGTCCCGTCTGTCTCCTTCGGGAACGGTGAGATATCGATATACCCGGACCATACGGATAATAAAACCCGTCATCAGGGCCAGGCTGATGAGAATCATGAAACTGGCCGCAAAAAAGGTCATGATGAAACTGAACGGGTTTTCAAGCGAATACGAGCCGATCAAAAGATCCACCCCGAAGATTGCGAAAAAGATCGAAATGATCGTTAATATTAGTTGAAAGGCCCACCAGCGGTATTTTTTCATTTTCTCCATCATTCATTACAAAGATCGTTCACTTTGGGTTCGGCATGTGTATCATAACAGGCCGGTCATGTTCAACCCAAATCTATGCCGCGATCGTAAAAAACATGGCTGGTATTGAAGAATAGCCTGCATCCGCGGGAAAACTGCAACCCGAACCGGAAGAAAAAAATAAATGAAATTTTGTTGTTGACATTCATTTACTTTCAGAATAAGTTGCTACTAAAATAACAACATATCGCCTGGGAAATGTCAGTTGATGCGATAAAAAAGGCCCGGTGGAAAAAGGCTCAACGCAATCTGGTTACGTCGGCATATAGAGGCCGGGGGCAATTTCCTGATATTTTATGATTTTTTCGGATGCCGGCTTTCAAAGATCGAGGGGAAATATTCCCGTGATGAAGTTTTCTATTGAATATAAGCTGAAGGACTGGTACTTAGTTATTCAGTGACTACAGGTTCCCCGTTCAAAGGGGAGGACGATTGGTTTTAACAAGACAAAGGAGGAAGTTATGAAAAGAGGCGTTTTATTGACTCTGTTGCTGGTGTTCGCAATTGCGGTTCAGGGGCTTTATGCCGGTGATATACAGAAAGTACGCATCGGCACGGAGGGGGCGTACCCTCCGTTCAATTACGTTGATGAAAACGGAGAATTGGCAGGATTTGATATTGATATCGCAAAAGCGCTTTGCGAGGCGGCCGGTGTGGAATACGAATTTGTTACCCAGGACTGGGACGGCATTATTCCCGGTCTGGTCGCCAAAAAGTACGACTGCATCATCGCCTCCATGTCCATTACAGCGGAGCGGGACAAAAAAGTTGATTTTACCAAAAAGTACTATCAGACACCGGTCCGTGTGGTGGCAAGCGAAGATGCCAAGCTGGGTCTGTTTCTCAACGGTATCAAAGGAAAAACCATGGGGGTACAGCGCGGTACCGTAGGCGCCAACCTTGCCAGGGCCAAATTTGGTGATCTCGTTGATATCAAGGCCTATGCCACCCAGGATGAGGCAAACATGGATCTGGCCTCCGGCCGGGTTGATATGGTTTGCGCCGATTCTGTGATCCTGCAGACCGGTTTCCTTGATACGGAAGAAGGAGAAGGGTTTCAGTTTGTCGGCCCCTCTTTCCGGGATCAGAAATATCTGGGAAAAGGCATCGGCATTGCTGTAAGAGAAGGGGACGACGATATGAGAAAACTCTTTAACAATGCCATAGACAAGATCAGGGAAGACGGAACGTACAAGAAAATCAACAACCAGCATTTTGATTTTGACGTTTACGGAGCTGAATAGTTCTATTGGTGGTAAAAGCCGGGGGCCTTGCCCCCGGTTACCACCGGCAGCGATGAAAACACTGATGTTTTTTTGGCATGCATGCAGCTTCATCGCAGCGAGTCCGGTTTGCGGTTGTAATGCCAGGATACCCGTTATGCGGATGGTCGTTGCTCCCTGTAGGTTTTCCTGTATACCCTAGGAGGTGGATTGGACGAGTCAAAAAAAGTTGCCGTCAGGGCGGAAAATGTATATAAGAGTTTCGGTTCCCTGGAAGTGTTGAAAGGTATTACACTTGAAGCGAAAGAGGGGGACGTGATCTCGCTTATCGGATCTTCCGGGTCGGGCAAGAGTACTTTTCTTCGGTGTATCAACCTTTTGGAGGCACCCACCTCCGGGGATATCATTGTGGGAAATGAACATATCCGGCTGAAGACGAACCGGAAAGGAAAGGTCGTTCCTGCGGACCGCAAACAGGTGGACCGGGTGCGGACCAAACTTGCCATGGTGTTCCAGCATTTCAATCTCTGGTCTCACATGACCGTGCTGGAAAACATCATAGAGGCGCCGGTCCATGTGCTGAAAAAGAACAAGAAAGAGTCCAAAGACCGGGGAATGGCACTTCTGGAAAAAGTCGGCATCGCAGACCGGTATCATTATTTTCCCGCCCAGTTGTCAGGAGGACAGCAACAGCGGGCCGCCATTGCCAGAGCCCTGGCAATGGAGCCGGATGTGCTGCTGTTTGACGAGCCCACATCCGCCCTGGACCCCGAACTTGTGGGAGAGGTACTGAAGGTTATGAAGGATCTTGTCAGGGAGGGCCGAACCATGATCATGGCCACCCACGAGATGGGATTTGCAAAAGAGGTCTCCTCCCATGTGATATTCCTTGACCAGGGAATCATAGAGGACGAGGGGCCGCCTTCATACCTTTTCGGCAATCCTGAATCGGAAAGGTGCAACATGTTCCTTTCCAACCTGGTGTAATCTTGTTTTGCAGGAGTGTATAAACCGTGTTTAGTATGGAAGGGTACGGACATCTGCTGTGGGACGGGGCGCTTTTGACCGTGAAAGTCGGTTTATTCTCGATGGTGATTGCGCTTTTGCTCGGCCTTGTCATGGCCATGTGCAAGCTTTCTAAAATGTGGATACTCGACTTTCCCGCCGGCATCTACACCACGGTGATCCGGGGGATACCGGAACTGGTTCTGATACTTCTGGTCTATTACGGAGGCCCCACCCTGGTACAGGATGCCGCAGGTGCTTTCGGCCACGATATTTACGTGGATCTCAATCCCTTTTTTGCCGGAAGCATGACCATCGGTTTCATCTACGGCGCCTTCGCAACAGAGGTGTTTCGGGGTGCGTTCATGGCGGTGCCAAGGGGCCAGATCGAAGCGGCCCGGGCCTGCGGCATGGGGCCGTTTCTTTCCTTCCGGCGGATTCAGATGCCCCAGATGTGGCGGTTTGCCATTCCAGGACTCGGGAACGTGTGGATGGTGCTGATCAAGGCCACCGCGCTTATATCCGTGATTCAGCTTCCAGAGCTTATGCGGAACGCGGATGTGGCGGCAAGGGCCATCAAGAAGCCGTTCACCTGTTATTTTTTGGCATCGCTTATTTATCTTTTGATTACGATTTTATCCCTTGTTTTTCAGCAGTGGGCGGAAAAACGTGCAAACCGAGGTGTAAGGAGAGAATAGGACCAAGTGTATGGATATCAGTGTTATCACAGACAGTTTGCCCGAGTTTGCCAAAGGGGTGGCGATTACCGTTGAAATTACCGCCATCAGTGTGTCCATCGGATTTTGTCTTGCCATTGTTCTTTCCATTCTTCGCGTGTCCAAAAATCCTTTTTTCTGGATGCCGGTATACGCCTTCAATTTTTATTTCAGGGGTACGCCCCTTCTGGTTCAGCTGTTTCTGATTTACTACGGCAGCGGACAGTTCCAGGAATTTTTGTCCCAGGTTGGGTTGTGGTACCTTTTTAAAGAAGCTTATTTCTGTGCCGTGCTTACCCTTACCCTCAACACGGCGGCCTATGCAGGAGAAATTTTCCGGGGGGGCATACAGGGGGTTTCTTTCGGAGAGATCGAGGCGGCAAGAGCCTGTGGCATGTCCGGAGCGAAACTTTACAGACGGATTATCATGCCGGCGGCGTTGCGGATTGCCTGGCCCGCCTATACCAATGAAGT
>CAYFVA010000024.1:2115-17847 GCA_964346265.1 uncultured Desulfobacterales bacterium | reverse complement strand
TCGGAATATGAATTCATCAGCCTTGCCGCGGTCCTGGACTCCCTCACGGACAACGGGCGGCTCAAAACCCTTCTTTCTTCGCTTTCCATGTGTTACGGCACGGAAGCCGCATCAATCTCTTTTGCCGATCACAGCCGGGTGGTCTACAGCCTGTACCAGTCCATCGCCCGTGTCACGGGCGGAGGGGACGCCTTCATTTCCTCCTTTAAAAAGAAATTCCGCCAATACGGGGTGACCGTCAGAACCAGTACCTGCATCACCTCCATGGAAGAGATCACCAACCGCACCGTGGGCGAGTTCGTTCTGAACGACGGCACCCGGATCAGTGCGGATGAATGTATCTTTACGATCCATCCGGAAAAGATACTGGAAACCCTGCCCCAAGAGCATGTAACAAAGGCGTTCGCCAGACGGGTAAACGGTTTCGAGCGTTCCATCGGCTTTTTCTCGGTGTTCTTCAAAATTACGGAAGACACACCCGATCCGTTCCCTCCGGCCCTGATTTCCCTCCTGCCCACCGGCAATATTGAGCAAATGTTCGACACAAGCCGCAACGGAGATTTTCCGCTGGTCATGATCAAAAGCAGCGAAACCGTGAAAGGGAAAACCGTCAATCTGATAAACGCTTTTGAGATGTCCCATTTTGAACATGTGGAACAGTGGGCGGAAACCGAGGCTGGTAACCGGCCCGCCTCCTATCATGCGTATAAAAAGGAAAAAACCGAGCGGATCAGGGAACGGATCACCCGGTTTTCTCCGGAGTATGAAAACAGGCTGGAAGTACTGGACGCCGCCTCCATGCTCACCTTCCGGGACTACCTGAACACCCCGTACGGCTGCGCCTACGGCATCAAGCAGAAAATCGGCCAGTTCAACCTTTTCGGCAGGCTACCCTTTCGAAACATCTACGCAGCGGGCCAGAGTGCTCTTCTGCCGGGCGTCGTAGGAGCCATGATGTCGTCGTTCATCCTGTGCCGGACCCTTGTGGGCAGAGACTCATACACCGATTTCATCCATACATCAATGGAGAAGACGTTATGAACCGGGTGGTGATCACAGGAACCGGGGCTCTTACCGGAATGGGAACCGGTGTGGACGCCCTGATGAAAGGAATCGAAAACCAGCGGTGCGCTACTTTGCGCATGCCCGGGTGGGAAAAATACAAAGGCCTGAGAAGTCTTGTGGGCGTGCCTGTACAGCTTCCTTCAGTCAAACACATCCCGAGGAAAGTCCGCCGGTCCATGGGCCGCTTGAGTCTGCTTTCCGTTTTTGCAGCCGAAGAGGCGCTCGCTTGTGCCGGAATCGACCGGACGGAACTTGCGGACGACCGGTTCGGATGCGTGGTGGGGTCCACCATGGGCGGAGCTGAAGCACTGAATGACACCTTTGAGACCATGCTGCCGGAGCACGACCTGTCCAGGCTTTCCGCCATGAAATTTTTCCAGACCATTCCCCACACCGCCGCCATGAACATCGCCCAGCTTTTCGGCCTGCATGGGGTCGTCATGGCCACGGCCGCCGCATGCGCATCATCGCTCCAGGCCGTGGGAACCGGGTTCGACCTCATCCGCTGCGGCCGACAGTCCGTGATGCTCTGCGGCGGAGCGGAAGAACTGCACCCCACCGTGACCGGCTCGTTCGATATCCTGTTCGCCTCCTCCACCTCTTTCAACGATGATCCGCAACGTACGCCCCGTCCGTTCGATGCAGAGCGGGACGGAATCGTCTGCGGCGAAGGAGCCGGCATCCTGGTACTGGAGGAGTATGAACATGCAAAAAAACGAGGCGCCCCCGTTCTTGCAGAGATAACCGGCTACCACACCTGCGGCAGCGGCGCCCATGTCAGCCAGGCGGACCGGCCCTCCATGGTCCGGTGTATGAACAAGGCCCTGTGCCAGGCCGGGATTCAACCGTCCGACATCGATCTGGTCAACGCCCATGCCACAGCCACCCGGAACGGGGATGCACAAGAGGCAAAGGCCGTGGCCTCGGTGCTCGGCCCGGATGTTCCGGTCCACAGTCTCAAGGGATATATCGGACACACCCTTGGCGCATCAGGCGCCATAGAGCTTGCAGCGGTACTGGAAATGATGAAACAAGAGACTGTTTACCCCACGCTCAATCTCGACAGAGCGGATGAAGACTGCAAAGGGGTATATCATGTCCGAAAAACAATCAATACAAAACTCAATACCATACTCAAAAACTGCTTTGCTTTCGGCGGCATCAACGCTTCGCTTGTTTGCCGGAAAGCTGCCACCGGAGAGAAATAAATGGATGAAAAAATCGTCGAACTGACCAACGAAGTATTTGTGGAATCGTTTGAAATCGAAGAAGAAAAACTTGAGCCCACGGCCGATATCTTCGCCGACCTCGGCCTTGACAGCCTGGATGTGGTGGATCTGATCGTGGCGCTCCAGGACAAATTCAGCGTCACCCTCCGGGATGATGAACGCATCAAGAATATCTCCACCCTGGAAGACCTGTACCGGTTCATTGAACAGCTGAAAACGGAAACGTTGACCTGATGACGGTATTCCGGAATACAGCGTTTTATATCCTCTCCCTGGTCTTCACCGTGTGGGCGTTCTGCGCAGGCTGGCTCTTTCTGGCAGCCGTGAGGATCTTCCGGCCCAGAAGGGTGGTTCTGAGGCTCCTCCGGCGCTTCATCGTCTGGTACGGAAAAGCCGTGATCTTCGGGCTCGGCAGAATCCTGGGCCGGGTGCGGTTCATCGATTCCTCCATGGAAAGAAGGGCCGAGGATCCGTGTGTGTATGTGGTGAACCACAGGGCGGCGTCTGACGCATTCCTGATGGGGGTTCTGCCCGGGGAGTTCGTCCAGGTGGTGAACATCTGGCCGTTCAAGCTTCCCATACTCGGGGTCTGCGCAAAACTCGCCGGCTACATCAGTATCAGGGAGATGCCCTTTGACCAGTTCCTCGAGCTTACCCGGAACCTTGCCGAACAGAACGTATCCATTGTCAGCTTCCCCGAAGGGACAAGGTCCGGATCATCCCGGATCGGCCACTTTCACAGCGGCGTATTCCGGGCGGCCGTGGCCAACGGGCTCAGTGTGGTGCCGGTCTGCATCCTGGGAAGCGAAGACAAACCGAGCCGCGGATCATTGCTGATTCAGCCGGGGGAAATCCACGTACACATGCTGCCGGCGATCGATCCCTCTGAATATCAGGGCATGAATGCATTTGCATTCAAGAACCATGTCCGGCAGACCATGCAGGAGTTCGTCGACCGGCATGAAACACGGCGGCCCCATGAAAAATAATGACACCCCCCTTCTTTCTTCTCTGGCTGTGGAACTTTTGCCGATATCCGGTCTTCAGCACCGGGATCCCGGCGAATGCGATTCTCCGTCCGGACACGCAAAGACGGATGTCGGCACGATTCTGGATACCATTGAAAAGGCCTGTTTCCTCGGGGCGGAAAAGATCACACTGCTTGATGAAAATCCGGATCCGGTGCCGTATATGGACGAACTTCTGGACCGGATCCAAACCCGGCAAATCAAGGCGGAGGTTCTCACCTGCGGCACCGGCATCAACGCGGACACCGCGCGCCGCTTCATGGACCGGAAACTCGACATCATTCTGACGGACCCGGCCCGGTCCGCCTTTGAACCCGCACTCGGCCATCTTCTGAACGCAGGATATCCCACACCCGATGCGTCACTGGCGGTTCACGCACCCATAACCCGGAACGGTATGGACGGACTCCGCCCGCTGTGGCGTCGGGCCAGAAACAACAGGATCGTTCCGCTCTTTGAAATCCGTTCTCCCGGCAATGAAGATATCGATTCCGGTCTCCCGGAGCCCGGGGACATCCGAGATCTGTTCAAGGATCTGGCCCGGATCGATGCGATTGAGTACGACATTCACTGGGTTCCGTGCCCGCCGGTGGCCGGCCCGTTCATCCCTTCTTTTCTCCTGTGTCCGGTTCTGACACCGTCCATGGATATTCATCCGGTAAAAGGATTGCCGGTTTCCCTGGGTAATGTCCGGGACACCGGCCTTGAGACCATTGTCAAAGACAGTGAAGTTCTGGAGAATCTGTCCCAATGGCGGGTGAAGATCAAAGGACCCTGCAGAACGTGTGAACATATTGACCGTTGTTTCGGCAGCCGGCCGCTCGCCTGGCGGATCACAGGGGATTATATGGCCTCGGACCCGACCTGCTGGAAAAACACCGGCAAAACCGATCAAATCACGTATCTCCCGGTTTCAGCGGACCGGATTATCCCGCAGCAACATCCCATGCGTCTGGTTTCCCGGCTTCTCAAGGTAGAAGAACGGTATGCCGAAGTGGAGGCCGTGGTGAATGAAAAAAGTCCGTTTGCCAAAGCAGACGGCAGCCTGGAAGATGTGGCCCTGTTTGAAATGATGGCCCAGGCCGCAGCCGCAATGAACGGATTCGAGGAATTTGACACCGGTCTCCCGCCGCACAGAGGGGCCCTTCTCGGCGGAAAAAACATCAGGCTCAAAGGGACCGGCAGTGTCGGAGCCCCCCTGCTGATCAAAATTCGTAAAAAAGCCTCCTTCGGCAATTTCGGGGTAATCGGCGCCACTGTTCATTCCGGAAAAACCCTTCTTGCCCAAGGGGATATCAAGGTATTCAAGGAGAGCCTATGATACGCAACACCACCCGGATTTTCACCGCCGTATCGATTCTGCTCTGGATCATCTGCCCGATCACCGCAAACGCGTCATCCGTGCTTGAAAAAATCGAGACAAAAATGGCGTCCGTACGTACATTGACCGCTGATTTCGTCCAGATCAAGCATCTTGCCATGTTCGAAACCCCGGTGGAAATCACCGGCACCATTCATATGAAAAAGCCGGACAAGCTTGCCTGGCAGGTCGAATCCCCCATCGCCTACTCCCTGGTCATGGATGGGAAGGGCGTCACAAAAAAAGACGGGGAAACCGGGGAGACCTCACGGATTTCAATAAAAGACAACCCGGTCATGGACACGGCGGTCCGGCAGATTAACCTGTGGTTTTCAGGAGAATATACCGCCCTGGAGCAGAGCTACCGCGTTGACGTGCAAAGTGAAAATCCGGTCATTGTGGTGTTTCAACCCGGAGAGGACAATCCGGCCGGCCGTATGCTCGATGAAATCATGGTCCGGTTCCGGGCGGATGAAACCTACATTTCCATGATCCGGATTCTCGAGACAAACGGGGACAAAACGGAAATCCGGTTTTCCGACATCAGGATCAACCAAAAAATACCAGAGGCGATCTGGAATCCGGGAAAATGACACAAACGCATTTCGACATTGTATACAATTTTTTCGGCAGACACAAAAAAGCCGTTTGTATCGGTCTTTTGTTTCTCACAACAGTCTCGCTTTTCCGCACGGCCTCCATACCCTTTAACAATGACGTGGCCTCCATGCTGCCGGAAAACCCTTCGGTTCAACAACAGATCTCCTTTCTGCAGAATTCCGACATGGCCGGTACGGTTGCATTCTCCATACACCTTGCCAAAGCCGGCCCCCAATCCGCCCTTCTCGAACGTTCAGCCGCATTTGCAGACGACCTTGGAAAAATTTCCGGCATAACGGAAGTGACCTTTGGCATCGAAAACATGGATCTCTCCAAAGCCAGACGCCGGGTGGCCGAACTGCTTCCGGTTCTAACGGCTCCTTCCGATCATCAAGCATTTGAACGGTTCGACAGTTCCGAAAAGATCGCAGGACAGGTCAAACAGCTGTTTGTCATGCTGACCACACCGGGAAGTTCTTTTGCGCAGTCCGTCATGGAAGTGGATCCGGCCGGCTGGTCCAACCGCATCTTTGATGAGATCACCCGCATGACCGCTGCCATGGGATACAACGTGGAACTTGCCGGCAGCCGGTTTGTGGACTCCACGGGAAAACACGCCCTGGTTGTCGCAGGCACATCCGTTCCCGTGACCGATGCGGAAGGCTCCCGGCGGCTTTTGAAGAATCTTGCCGACCTTTCAGAAAAGTATCCAAAGCTCGACATTACCGCAATCAGCGGCCACAGGCATACCGTGAGCAATGAGGCCGTGATCAAAAACGACATCCGCATCGCCATGATCTTTGTCACCGTAGCGTTTCTCCTTCTGATGATGACGGTTTTCCGGTCATTTGAGGCGATCCTGATCTTTGTCTCCCCGTTTGCCGCTATCCTGGCGGCGGCTGCTTTGGCATCGCTTTTTTACAACGAACTGTCCCTTTTCATGATGGGTTTTGCCGCCGTGATCGCCGGAATCGCTGTCGATTACGGGATTCATGCATACACCGCGTTCAAAACCGGCGGATACGGCAAGCTCAAACAGACAGCAACCCTGGTGCGGATCGCATCCCTGACCACCATCGGTGTGTTTGTCTCGTTCTTTACATCATCGGTGCGGGACTACCACCAACTTGCCGTCTTTTCCATTATCAGCCTCCTGTTGTGCGTGACCGTGTATCTGTTCATCATCCCCCATTTCTGGACCCCGGCCGCCTTGCCGTCCGGCGGCGGCCCCCTTTCCTTTCCCAAAAGAAAAATTCCTCCGCTTGCGGTCCTTGCCGGATGGCTTGCCGTGCTTGTGTTGTGCGGCATTTCCATGACAGGCCTTACGTTCACAACAGACCTTTCCTCGTTCGACGGAAGCAGCAGGGAAATCCGGGAGGAGGAAGACGGGTTCCACGACATCTGGGGCGGCCGTAACACGCCCGGGATCGCGGTGATGGAAGCATCGGACATCCAAAAGAGCTGGACGGAGTACGAACAAATGAGCCGGGAACTCGCCGATAATGTGGAAAGCTTTACTTCTCCGGCCCTGGTCTGGCCGTCCCGGGAACAGCGGGAACAAAATCTCAAAGCCTGGAACGCCCACTGGACAAAGGAACGCATAAATCGAATCCGGTCCCTTGTTTCCAGGTCCGCGTCAGAATACGGATTTTCCAAACAGGCTTTCGATTCGTTTTATGAAATGCTCCGTGCCGAAAATATCACGGCGGATGTGCAAATGCCGGAAATTCTGCACCCGTTCCTGGACCGATATATCAACAAAACCGATTCAAAGGTGCAGCTTCTGGGATATTTCGACGACAACGCAGAACCCCTTGAAAAGGTGCGGCCCATTGCGGACCGGTACGACAATGCCTATATCGTGTCCGGAAACCGGCTGTCCCGAACCATCTTTCAAAGCGTACTGTCCGACATGAAAAAGGTTTCCCTGTTTTCCTGCGCCTGGGTGCTGGGGCTGATACTCTTCTTTCTTCGGGACATAAGGCGGGCGGCACTTGCACTGGTACCGGCGGCCACGGCCGTACCGGCAGTATTCGGGGTCCTTTCCCTTTTTCATATCCAGGTCACTGTGGTGGTGCTGATCACCCTGATCGTGATACTGGGACTGAGCATCGACTACGGCGTATTCCTGTCCGGGTTTTCCGATGCAGAGGAAAGACACCCCGCGGTAAAGGCGGTGACCTTTTCCATGCTGACCACGGCCGCCGGCACGGTGGGCCTGCTGTTTGCCTCGCATCCGGCCATGTTCGTTGTGGGGGTCACCATGGTCAGCGGGGTTTGTGCCGCGTATCTCAGCGCCATGTACTGCATACCTGCGTTACAGGAGGTTTTCGACCGATGAAACAATCGATTCTTTTTTTCGCCATATTGTGCATGACCGGCTGTACCGCAGCCGTACCCGAACACGGGGGAAAGCTCCCGGAAAACATGGCAATCGGCCGGATCTTCCATGAAATCCGGGAGTACAACACAAAAATTTCAGGATCGATCGAAATGCTCAACTCCGTGCGGTTCAACTTCAGGGGGCGATCCTTTACGGCAGTGGGTCCGCTTCGGCTCGACGAGAACCGGGACGCTTTTTCCATGGCAGCGCTCAATCCCATGGGGATGACGCTTTTTCAAATAAAAATGAAAAACGGCAAGCTTGTATCATCCAGCATGATCCCGGAACTTAAAAAATTCCGACAGTCCGCCGATGCCGTGGCAAAAGATGTCGAACGCATCTATTTCAGACGGAATGTCGATCTTCACAAGGCCGTTCTCCAGCCGGATAAACAAGGCGTGGTCCTGGAAAAAGAAACAAAAGGCACGGGCCGGTATGAATACAGGTTCGGTAAAAGCCCCCTTGTGCTTCTCTCCAAAATCTATTATGAAAACGGGCAAAAAATCTGGTCGGCGGATTACTATGACTACAGGGAGCACAATGGCGGACGGTTCCCGATGAGAACGTTTTTCAAACACCACCGGCACGGGTATACCCTGAACATCGAGACCCGCCGGATCAAAAAATAGCGGGGAAAGAGACATGAGCCGCCTTGAAAAGGAGATACACACACTCCTGGATAACACGTTTGAAATTGATGAAACAGGCGTTACAGCCGATGTAATTTTTGATACACGTTTTATCGGTTTCAGCGGGCATTTTCCGGACACCCCTGTTTTACCGGGTGTTGTCATGATACAATTGATGATTATGATGTGTGAAAGGGCTGTCGGACAAAGCCTGCGGCTTGCCGATATACGGGAGGCCAAATTCACGGAACCGGTTTTGCCCGAAGAAAAGATAACCGTCTCACTGACGCCGCCTGAAGAGAGCAACGACGGCATCCGTGCAAAAGGACTCTTTCACAAACAGGAAAAAGTTGCAGCAAGAGTTTCCCTGCTGCTTGAAACGGATCAAAAGAGGCCATGACAAGAAGAAAAAAAACCTATTTCCAGCGGGTGAAAGGCCCCGAGCCGATAACGGCCGAGGTGGAAAAACGGATCAGTTTCAGTGAAACCGACGCCATGGCCATTGTCTGGCACGGCCGGTACCCTGCTTTGTTCGAGCCGGCCTGTGAAAAACTTGCAAGGAAAGTGGGACTGAGTTATAAATCATATTTCGAACACGATCTCAGGGCGCCGATCGTACAGATGCACGTGGACTACTTCGCCCCCCTGGAGCTTGAAGAAAAGGTCCGCATACAGGCAGCCCTGATCTGGACGGAAGCGGCAAGACTGAACACGGAATACAGAATATGGAAGGAAAACGGAACAACAGCGGCCACAGGATACACAGTGCAGATGTTGACGGATGCGGAAACGGGTTCTTTCCACCTGTTCGATCCTCCGCTTTTGAGACAAGTAAAAGAAAAATGGTGCAACCAGGATTTTTCATAAATGGTACCGGTTAAAATATCCTATATTGATGTGGTCACTCCTCTGGGAGAAGGCACGGAAACCTTTTACAAAGAAGTCGCCCGGCGGGAGAGCGCGATTTCCAGGAATTCCCGTTTCGACTGTTCCTCGTTCCGGTCCGACAGGGCCGCACTGGTGCCGGGGATATCGAAAAACGGCAAAACCTGCGTGGCGCAGATGTTCGACATGCTGCTGGAAAGAAGGGGAAAAGCCTTCCCTGATGATACCCGGCTGATTTTTGCAGCCACCGTGGGCGAGATCGAGAACCTTGAGAATGCGGTTTTTACTGACGGCTCCCAAGGCCCGGGGTCCACACTGCTTTCCACGGCATCCCGGCTTTCCCAGGCCCTGGGCCTGGAAAAACATCCGTATGTGGTCTCTGCCGCATGCGCTTCGGCATCCGCGGCCATGGACCGGGCCAAAAGTCTGATCCGGTGCGGAGAAGAACGTTCGGTCCTGGTGGCGTCCGCCGACTGTGTGAGCGAATTCGTTTATTCGGGCTTTTCCGCACTCATGGCGCTGGACCGGAACCCCGCCCGGCCGTTCGACAGGCACAGGGACGGACTCACCGCCGGGGAGGCTGCAGGATTTGTTCTGCTCCAGGCGGAGGATCGAAAAAACGAAGAAGAATTTTACATCACCGGCTCGGGTTTTTCCAGTGACGCCAACCACATGACCGGACCCTGCCGGGACGGCTCCGGCCTGGCAAAAGCGGTGGCATCCGCGGTGGAGAACGCAGGGCTCGAACCCGGATCAGTGGATTTCATCGCCGCCCACGGCACCGGCACCCGGTACAATGATGCCATGGAGGTGAAAGCCTACAAAACCATATTCAAAACCCCCTGCCCGATGTTTTCCCTGAAAGGGGCGGTGGGCCACACCATGGGCAATGCCGGCCTCCTTCAGCTGGCAATAGCCGTGGAAGCCATGAAAAAGCGGGCGATTCCCCCCAGCACCGGCCTTTCCCATGTGGATGAAAAAGCGGCCGGATGGGCCACCGAACGCACCGTTGCCGTAAATGCCGGCCATGCGCTGATCGTGAATGCCGGTTTCGGAGGCATCAACAGCGCCATCATTCTGAGCAGGGGGACATGTGGATAAACCGTCAGCATGTGTCACCCTTTGTGCGGATCTTTCCGGCGAATCCATGATCCGGCGGTATAAACACCTGCGGGCCGACGGCACCATCCACCGGCCGGTGAAAAACTTCACCAGGTTCGATGCCACGGGAAAAATCCTTTTTCTTGCGGCATTCGAGCTGTTGAAACAAACCGGTTCCCTTTCGCCGGATCCTGCGGGAACGGCGATTCTGGTGGTGGACAGAGACGGCGCTCTCCAGGCGAACAACATCTATTTTGACAACTATATAAAAAACGGCAGGAGCATGGGAAGCCCGAACGAATTCATATATACCCTTCCCACAAGCACCTGCGCGGAACTCGGTATTTACTTCGGGATAAAAGGGCAGCTTCTTTACATGAGCTCCGCAGAAGAAGACCTGTACGCTTTTGCCCTCAGGCAGGCCCGCACAATGGTCTTTGAACCGTCCCATGAACACGTTCTCCTGTTTGTAAACGACAACCACCGAATGAAAGCGGCGTATATAACCCGACAACCCGGAGCAGAACATGAAAGTTAGAATCATCTATGCCAAATGGCCCAAACTGAAATTTCAACCCGAGTTCCACCTGCCGCCCCACGGACCGGTGGTGTTTGCCTCGGCCCTGCCGGAATATGTGGATATCCGTTTCACGGACGAACATGTAACCGATGTGGACTTTGACGACAACGCCGACCTGATTTTCATGTCGGTGATGCTTACCTGCCAGATCCCCAGGGCCTGGGAGATTTCGGACGAATTCCGGAAAAGGGGAAAAACCGTTATCTTCGGCGGCATCGCAGCCCAGCTCCATGCCGAGGAGACGCTGCTGCACGCGGACAGCGTCTTTCTCGGCGAAGCGGAAGGCCGGATGGAAGGTGTGCTGTCCGATTTCAGAAACAACAATCTGCAAAAGGTATACAACTTCCACAACATGTTCCCGGACATCTCGGAAGTCAAAACGGCAAGACGGGACATTCTGGACCGGGAGCGTTACAATTTCCGGGGAATCCAGATGGTGGACCTGGTCCATGCCTCCCGGGGATGCCGGTTCAACTGTTTTCCCTGCTGCACCCCGTATCTCGGCGGCCGGCAGTTCCGGCCCCGGCCCATTGACGCCGTGCTTGAGGAACTTGAATCCATCCCCAACAACCGCATTTTCCTGGTGGACAACTCCCTTGCCCAGGACGACCAGTGGGAAAAGGATCTTTTCAGGGAGATGGCGCCGTTGAAAAAAAAGTGGGTCTCCCATCCCATCAAGGATGATCCGGAAATCCTGGACCTTGCAGCCAAGGCCGGGGCGTGGTACGTGTACCAGGCCATCGTGGACACCTCCGACCACATACGCGACCGGATCAAGCGGTATAAAGACCACGGCATTCTTGTGGAAGGCACCATCATCCTCGGATGTGATGCAGTGGGCAAAATCGGGGACCATGATGAAGACCGGATCAAGCGTCTTGTGGATTTCCTTTTGGAAATCGACCTGGATATGGCTGAATTCACCATACTCACCCCGTTTCCGGGCAGCAGCATCCGCCGGCAGTATGAAAAAGAAAACCGGATTCTCAGTAACGACTGGTCGAAATACACCTGTGACAGGGCTGTGTTCCAGCCGAAACAAATGACCCCGGAAAAGCTGGAACAGATGTACGACTATGCCTGGGAGACCTTTTATGCGGAATCTTCCAAGGAAATCCGGATGGCCAAACTCTTTCTGGATGTACTGAAAAAGGAGAAAAAGGACGGTACCTACAAGCGGTATGATCCGAAAAACAAAAAGCGATGGGGACGGAAAGAAAACGAAGTGAACTGATCCGCTGCATGCGATCGGCCCGGACGACGGAGACCGATACAGGGGGAACATGAAAATACTGTTTATCGACTCAAACGTGGCCACATCACCATACCCGGTTTACCCGCTGGGCATGAGCATGGTGGCCCGTGCCCTGGCCGAAGCCGGGCACGAGGTGGCCCAGTTTGATTTTCTTGAGAACAACCAGTCCTTTGAGAGCCTGAGATCTGAGGTTACACGGGTAAAACCGGATATTGTCGGCATTTCCATGCGGAACATCGACAATGTCAACCTGATAAACGAACACCGGTATATCGGGATCGTCAAACACATCGTGGATGAAATCAAGGCGTTAACCGATGCCAGGGTGGTACTCGGCGGAACGGCATTCTCCCTTCTTCCGGAAGATATTCTGCATTATCTGGGCGCGGATTTCGGTATTGTCGGGGAAGGAGAAAAACTGATGCAGGATCTCGTCCAATGCATTGAAAGCGGCCGGGAACCCGCCGACCCGATTCTCCGGGCGGATCTGCCTCTATCCGGCGGACAGATGCGGCCTGCGCTTTATGACGAACGGATCATGGAGTGGTACCTGTCCAACGGGTCTCTTGCCAATGTCCAGACCAAACGGGGGTGTCCCCACAAATGCGTGTACTGCTCCTACCCGGCACTGGAAGGCAGGAACATCCGGCCGAGAGACGTGAAAGACACGGTGGACGACATTGAATGTCTTGTCAAAAAACACGCCACCCGGATGATCTTTTTCACGGATTCCATATTCAACGATGAAAAAGGGCACTACATCACGCTTCTGAAAGAAATGGAAAGACGAAACCTTTCTGTTCCCTGGACCGCGTATATCAAGCCCGGCCCCATCGAGAAGAAGGTGTTCGATCTCATGCTCAAAACCGGCGTACGCGGCGTGGAACTCGGATCGGACGGGGCAACGGACCGCACCTTGAAAGGACTTGGCAAATCCTTTCGGTTCCGGGACATCATCGACTGCAACCGGGCCTTTGCAGACAATGGGATCGCCACAGCCAACTTTTTCATGTTCGGCGGACCCGGCGAAACCCCTGACACCGTCATCAAGGGAATCGACAATATCATCTCCCTCGGGAACACGGTATCGTTCATGTTCATCGGCATACGGATTCTGCCCGGCACGGCACTGAAAAATCTCGCCGTAAAACAGAACCTGATCGACCCGGCGGAAAGTCTCCTGGACCCGGTCTACTATATCGCCCCGGGTCTTGATAGGGACTGGCTGGAGGCGACCATGGAAAAGGGATTCAAACCTTACCGGCACTGCGTATTCCCGCCGGACACCTATGACAAAAGCGTGAAGTTTCTGCACAAACTCGGTCACAAGGGACTGATGTGGGATATGCTTATTCCCGGAAAAGGTCGCCATGAAAGGAGTGTCACATCCCCTTGAAGCAGCTCGATATCTGGTGTGTCATACCGGTGTACGACAACGCCGGCACCGTGATGGAAATGGTATCCCGTGTAAAGGATTTTGGAACCGGTGTTCTGGTGGTGGATGACGGGTCCACTGATGCGGACCTCCGCGTTCTTCTCAGCTGGATGGAAGACGTGGTGGTGATCCGCCATTCCCGGAACCGGGGCAAGGGAGAGGCTCTGAAGACCGCCCTTGACTATCTTTCCCGGCAAGAGGCCTCCCACATGATCACCATGGACGCGGACGGACAGCACAATCCGGATGATATCCCCGCCTTCGTGGACGCGGTCCGAACCGACCCGGACGCCGTATGGGTCGGGGTACGAAAATTCGAAGAAAGTGCCGCCCCCGGCTCCAGCCGCTTCGGCCGCAGGTTTTCCAACATGTGGTTCAAAATCGAGACCGGACTGGACTGCCCGGACACCCAGAGCGGATTCCGTGCCTATCCGGTACGAATGGTCCGGCAGCTGAAGCTTTCCGGCAGGCACTACGAATTTGAGATGGAGGTTCTGGTCAAGGCGGCATGGGCCGGTCTTGAGACAAAAAGCCTGGATGTATCAGTTCATTATCCAAACCCGGATGACCGGATCTCCCATTTCAAGCCGTTTCTGGACAACTTCCGGATATCCCTGATGCATGCGAAACTGGTGGGCCGCCGCCTTTTGCCTCTGCCCCACAAGCGTCTTGTTAAACGGGAAAAAAATTACAGCCTGAAGCTTCTGCGCCGTCCGAAAGCTTTCTTCAAAATGCTGTTAAAGGAGAACGCCTCTCCGTGGGGACTTGCAGTGTCCGCCGCCGTGGGCACCATCCTTGCCGTTCTCCCGATCATCGGGCTTCACACTGTAGCGATTGTGTACGTGACCGCCCGGCTTCATCTGAACAAGATCATGGCGCTTTCCATCCAGATCCTGTACTCTCCGCCGTTCGTGCCCTTTGTCTGTATCGAGGTCGGCCACTATCTGCGGACAGGCACCTTCCTGACCGACTTCACCCTGTCTTCGATTTCAGGGAACCTGTACGGGTTTTTCACGGACTGGCTTGTGGGCTCCCTTGTCATGGCACCTTTTTATGCAGTGGTGGCGTTTTTCGGCGTATATGCCATTTCATCCGCCATTCAGCGAAAAATGAACGTCAAACAGGAGAACGCAGAGCGTGTCGAGACAACGGGGTAACAAACCGGGGTTCTGGTTTTTCAGGCTCTTTTTGAAAACCGGCGGCCTGTACGCCGCCTACGCTCTTCTGTACGGGGTGGCGCTTCACTACTGGCTGTTTGACCGGCAGGCGAAGAAGGCGGCATGTGCCTATCTGTCCCGGCGGTTTCCAAACAGCGGGAAACTGATGATCCTTCTCAAGTGCTACCGGGTGTTCGTCAGCCAGGGAAAACAGCTCATCGACCGGATGGCCGCGACATCCGGTGCGGTCCGATTCAACTTCACCCTTCTGGGAAAAGAGACGCTGGCTGATCTGTCCGCCCGGGAAAAGGGCTTTGTGCTCCTGACCGCCCATGCCGGCAACTGGCAGATCGCCATGACCACCCTCGAAAGAATCGGCAAAAACGTATACCTTGTCATGCACCCGGAGCACAATGCCGCTGTCAAAGAATCGCTGAACATTTCATCCGAGGGGACGTTCATCGATACCATACCGCCTGCCGGAGGACCGGGGGATGTGGTGAAGATCATCAAAACGCTCAAGGACGGCCATATTGTTTCATTCATGGGAGACCGGCCGTATGATGCGGCCACCGGAGAGGTGACATTCATGGGGGATCGGGCCGCATTTCCCCTGGGCGCATTTTCCATGGCGGCCGCAGCCGGTGTGCCGGTGGTCATGCTCCTGGCCTCCAGGACCGGTTTCAAATCCTACACCGTGGATTTCACCCATGTGATGACTCCGAAGTATGAAAAAGGAAGAAACAAACGGGATCAGCTGACTCAATGGGCGCAGATGTATGCGGACATCCTGACGGAGTTTTTCACAAAAGCGCCGTACCAGTGTTTCCTGTTTTATGATGTCTGGCGGCACGGAGAGGAGCCCGGAAGATCCGGAGAGAAAAGACCGGGGAATAAGAACTGACCCCTTTTAAAAATGAAAATTATGCGGTATACCCTTTATATGAGAGGTTTTAGGTTTTAGCTAATACCTAACTGCTAATACCTAACCTTGCAGCCTATGCTTTCATGATTTATTGTAGCCG
>CAYFVA010000024.1:0-2015 GCA_964346265.1 uncultured Desulfobacterales bacterium | reverse complement strand
AAGGAGTTTTTATGGCGGAAAAACAGAGTCTGGAGGAAATACGCGAACAACTGAAAAAAAGTCTGGTCGAGGAACTCTCCCTTGAAGACATTACACCGGAAGAAATGAAAGACGACGAGATCCTTTTCGGAGAGGAAGGAATCGGGCTGGACTCGCTGGATGCGGTGGAAATCGTGCTCATCCTCCAGCAGAACTGGGGCATCGATCTGACGGACATGGACATGGAAAAGGGAAAAGAGATATTCGCCTCCCTGGATGTCCTTGCACAATATATTTACGAGAATGCCTGATAAAAACTCATGACGGACCCATCGATCCATACCGATCCCGTGGTCATCACCGGCATGGGCATTATCAGTGCATTGGGCCGGTCAGCGGAAGAGAGTCTCAAGGGGCTTTCACAAGGAGGCAAACCACCTGCTGCCCCGGAGATTCCGGGCTGTACCGTTACCAAACCGAGTTTTGCAGCCCACCTGCCGGCCGGCCGGAATACGGATAAAGGACGGACTGTTGCCCTTGCCGGCCACGCATTGGACCAGGCCGTGAAACAGGCGTGTTTTGACGAAACCATGGGCAAGCGGACCGGGGTCTGTGCAGGAACCACCGTGGCAAGCCAGCTCAACGACATCGAATTCTACAGCCAGTATCGGAACGGAACCGTTGCATCTTATGACGCGGTTCACCGGTATCTGGCCGGTAACCCGGCAGAGGCGCTCAAGCGTGACTACGGCCTTGGTGGGCCCGCCATGACCATTGTCAATGCGTGCTCTTCAGGAACCGATGCCGTGGGCACTGCAATGGCCTGGCTTGCAAAAGGACAGTGTGACACGGTCATTGCCGGGGGAGCGGACGAACTCAACCGGGTTCCTATTGCCGGGTTCAACGCTCTCGGCATTCTGAGCGATTTCCCCTGCCGACCCTTTGATGCGGACCGGGACGGACTCAACCTGGGAGAAGGGGCCGCTTTTCTGGTTCTTGAAAGACTGTCTTCGGCAAAGGCCAGGGGGGCCGAGCCGATTGCCGAATGCCGCGCCTATGCCACCGCGTCCGACGCCTATCACCTGACATCCCCCCGGCCGGACGGCCTCGGGCTTGAAACAGCCGTCACAAAAGCCCTGAACCGGGCGGGTATCTCAAGGGACCGAATCGATTTCATCAACGCCCACGGCACCGGCACCCGGACCAATGACCAAACCGAAGGGCTCGTGTTCGGCAAACTTTTCGGCAAGACATCGAAAATTTTCTCCACCAAGGGATATACCGGGCATACCCTGGGAGCGGCCGGCGCCATCGAGGCGGTTTTAACCGTGCTCTCCCTGGATCGGCAGTGGCTGCCTGCGAATAAAGGATACGCAGAATTTGACGAGACCGTCGGGATCCGGCCCGTGGAAAAAGAGCAGGCGGTTGAGGCCGAATACGCCATGTCCACCTCCCTTGCGTTCGGCGGCATGAATTCGGTACTGATTTTCAAAAGGTACGACAGTGAAAATTATCGGTAAAAGCTATGTTGACAATCCGGCCGGCCTAAAGATCAAGGGCGCCCGAAGGGCGGATAAATTTGCAAAAATGGCTGTCAAAGCCTGTCTGGACATCCCTCTTGAAGCCTCCCTGCCCGAAGGTGACCCGGAGACCGGCGTCATCGTCTCCACCCGGTTCGGGCCTCATGCCACCACGTTCAAATTCCTTGACGGTATGCTGGACCACTCGGACACCCGGGTCTCCCCGACCACGTTTTCCCATTCGGTACACAATGCCGCAGCCTCCTACATCACAACGATTCTCGGCATACAGGGTCCTGCCACCACCCTGACCTGTTTCGACGATCCCCTGGGCCGGGCGCTGGAACTGGCAGAAGACTGGCTTGTTCTGGAGCATGTGGGCCAGGTGTACGTCTGCCATGTGGAGGAACGCTCCGCCCCGTTCGACCGGATACAGGAAGATTGCGGCGCCCTTCCCTTTTACGGAACCGGAAAGAGCTCGGAAGGTGCTGCGGCCGTGCTGCTTGCCCGGGGCGG
>CAYFVA010000023.1:5029-19374 GCA_964346265.1 uncultured Desulfobacterales bacterium | reverse complement strand
CCTCGGAAATAAATAATTCCACCATCCGACTTGTCCTTTGGTCCGTCTTCTGCGTCCTATGGAGAAATCATTTGTTTCCGAGGGCCTTATAATCTATACAAGGGGGATATGTAAACAATGGATACTTCCATCAAGGTTTTGATTGTAGACGATTTTGCAACCATGCGCCGGATTCTGAAAAACATCTTAAAACAGCTTGGTTTCAAGAATCTTCTGGAAGCGGATGATGGAACGACAGCCTATGATGTTCTGGAAAGCCAGGATGTGGATCTGATTATTTCGGACTGGAATATGCCTAAAATGACAGGGCTTGAGCTGTTGAAAAAGGTCAGGGCTTCTGAAAAGTATTCCAAAACGCCCTTCTTGATGGTGACGGCCGAAGCACAGAAACAGAACGTGATTGAAGCGGTGCAGGCGGGGGTGTCCAACTATGTGGTCAAGCCCTTTACCGCTGAGGCGATATCGGAAAAACTGGAAAAGATTCTGAAATGATATCCACCACCAGCCCATCTGCGGAAACACGGGAGCCGTCCGACAGCCGGGAGGAAAACGGCCGGAATGACCGCGGATTCTGTTTTGACAATATAGCCGGTTCCAGCCACGTCATCAGAACCGTACTGGAAAAAGCAAAAAAAGTCGCATATTCGGATTCCTCTGTTATGATCACCGGAGAAAGCGGCACCGGCAAGGAATTGGTGGCCCAGGCCATTCATGCCAACAGCCCGCGATGCAGCGGTCCCATGGTGGTGATCAACTGCGGGGCAATCCCCGGAGAATTGCTGGAGAGCGAACTGTTCGGTCATGAAAAAGGATCGTTCACCGGGGCTCATAAATCCAGGGCCGGCAGGTTCCAGATGGCGGACAAGGGAACCATTTTTCTTGACGAAATCGGGGACATGAGCCCGGAACTCCAGGTCAAGCTGCTCAGGGCCCTCCAGGAAAGAAAAATCGAGCGAATCGGGGGTGCTGAAATCATTGAAGTGGATATCCGGGTGATTTCCGCGACGAACAAGGACCTTGATGCGGAAGTGAAAACCGGTAATTTCCGGGAGGACCTGTTTTACAGGCTCAATGTGATCCCCGTCAATATTCCGCCGCTCCGGGAACGGGTCGATGATATTCCGGTTCTTGTGGAACATTTCCAGAAAAAATTTGCCGGAAGAACGGGAAGTTACAGGATTAAAGGGCTTTCCGCCCGGGCGGAGCGGGCCATGGTGGAATATGACTGGCCGGGAAACATAAGGGAGCTGGAAAATCTGGTGGAACGGCTGGCGGTCCTGTCTGAAAACGAGGTGATCGAACTGGATGATCTGCCCGGATATATCAGCCAAAAATCGAAAACCGGCTCGATTTGTTCGGTGGATTCGGTTTTTGACCGCGGGGTTGGGTTCCACGAGGCAGTGGAACAGTTTCAGAAAGATCTGATATACAATGCCCTTGAAAGAACAAACTGGGTGAAGGCAAAGGCGGCGGCTCTTTTGCAGATGAACCGGACCACGCTTGTGGAAAAGATCAAAAAAATGAACATCGAGCCGGAAGAGGAGGAGGCACCGTTTTTTTAAGTGTCAATTGTTTGACGAATATTGGGGGCGCTGTTTTCCGCAGATTTTTACTCGGCTTGTTCCAACCGCTTTGAAAACCGGAAAACCGCCCGAACCCGATTTGATCTTGCTTTGGGAATCGTTATGATGGCATGGGAATTGCTATGTACGTAAAGCAAGTGTAAAAAAGAAGGTCAATTATTTTTCAAACATAACCGAAAGTTGCGGACGGCATGAAAAATATCAAATCAAAGCGGGGCGGCGTCACAAAATGGGTTCCATTCTTTTTGTTCATCTTGCTTGTCGGCGTGCCTGCGTCGGCTGAAACAGCAGTTCTGAAAACGATGTCGGTTACGGAAAATCCCCCTGAAATCCGTTTGTATGTGTCCGAACGCACACCGTTCAAGATCATCGGAATTGAAAAAAAGGAATTGCTGATTGCGCTGAAAGATATCTCCACGGACAGCGGATTTTCCGTTACCGGCGGCGGGAAGGATTTTTTCAAAAGTGTGGAAGTGGAAAAGCTGAAGGGGAATGTGCTGGCGGTGGTGCTCACTGGAAAAGACGAGTTCAGAAAAGTCGATTCCAGGTTTGATACGACTGATTCAAGTTTTGTCATAAGACTTGGCGGTAAAGGTTTTGCTGAAGCGGCACGGAAAAAGAACAAAGAACCTGACACGGAAAAAGAGACGGAAAAGCCGGAGCCGGTAGCCCAAACAGCTGAAACACTTGAAAGCGAGCCTGTTGCGGAATCCGGTCCCGCGAATCAGCCTGCTCCAAAACCTCAACCACAAGACCGTTCTGCAGACAAAACGGAAAAGGCTGCTGAAAAAGCAGAGCCGGAGAAGGAAACGGTCCCGTCACCATCCCCGGAAGCGAAACAGCAGGACCCGGGAGGCGCGGACAAGGAAAAGAAAGACGGGTTTACTCCCCCGGACAGGGGAACCAGTCCGTATGACGGGGATATTTCCGATCTGTTGAAAACGGTGGATCTGCAACAGTGCGAATCTGAAGAACTTGAGAAGGCCCTGGAGCTGACGGGGAACCGAATGTATGACCGCGCTCTGGATATCCTGGCCGTTTATATCGACACGGGCAGTGGACAATGCCTGGAGCAGGCCTCTTATCTGAGGGCGTACGCATTTTTCAAAAATATCGAAGCCGGCAGGTTCGACCAGCTGATCAAAGCGGAGGAGCTCTTTCAGAACGCGCTGATCTCTTTTCCGGACTCGTCCCGTAAACCTTTCGGGCTGTCCGGCATGGGGCTGATCCACATGCGGATGGACAACCCGGCCGTGGCCGAGGGGTACTTTACCATCGTGGAAGAGGGGTATGGGGATTATCCCGGGATGCCGGAAGTGTTGTTTTATCTTGCCGGCATATTTACGGAGGAAGGGTTTGATGAGAAAGGGATGCGGTATTTCAGGCGGGTCTTTGAAAACTACCCGGAAAACTCGTATACACTGGATGCGGGACTCGGGCTTGGAAAAGCCCTGTACCGCATACGCAGGTACCTGGATGCGCTGAACCTGTTTGAACATATCGCAGAAACCAGTCCCGGCAGAATTTACGATTCGTCCGAACTCCTTCTCAATATCGGGAACGCCGCCCTGAAACTCGGTAAAAACAAAAAGGCCAGAGAAAATCTGATGCGTGCCATTAATCTTTTTCCGGACATCAAGTCCAGGGACATGATTTTAAGCCACATCGGGGATACCTATGCAAAGGAAGACCGGCTTGAGAAAGCCAAAACCATGTACCGGTATGTCCGGGAGAATTTTCCGGATACGGAGGGGTTCATCAAAAGTTCCATGGGGCTTGCCCGCTATCTCGAGAAAAGAGAGGAAAGGGAAGAGCTCTACAAAATGGTCAAAACCAGGCATCCAGAGCATAAATTCGCCCGGGTGGCCATGATGCGGCTGGCCGAGATCTATCAGGAAAACCGGGAATATGAAAAGTGCATTGAAGAGATCGAGGATCTTTTGTCCACGCACCCGAGAGCGCTCCGGTATGAAGCGGTCCGTCTGATGCAGAAGGCGTATGAGGCCCTTTTTGAGAACAATCTGGAAAAAGGAGAGTATACGGATATTCTCAGAAAGTACGAAAGGGAATATGTGCGGATCGACCGGATGAACAGCAGAACCATTTCCCTGAACGTGGGTCTTTCCTATTTCAGGGGCGGATTGTACGAACAGGCTTTTAATCATCTTTTGAGCGCTTACAAACAGTTTGACAGAAATTCGAGACCTGCCGGGCTTCTTTTCAGCATGGGGGTCTCCATGGATGAAACCGGCCGGGATGAGGATGCGCGTAAAATTTTGAAAGGGTATGGGGACCGTTTCCCGAAAGGAGACAGGCGAGTGGAGGCCTTATCCAGAATAGCCCGGATTTACATGGAGAAAAAAGAGTGGGATGCGTCCGGCCGGTATTACGATCGAGCCTATCAAGCGTCCGGTGATCATCTGGAAAAAGGAGAGGTCCTGTATGACAAGGCAATGATGTACAAGGCCGGGAACCGATGGGGAAAAATGGCGGAAACCCTTACGGCTGCGGTCAATGATATCGCTTCCGCTTCCGGGGAGAACTATGGCCCCCTTTTCCGGGCGCACAGGGACCTCGGGGATGCGTATATCGAACAGAAACTTTTTGTGAAGGCTGCGGATTCTTATTCCAAAGCCCTGAAATTTTCCGATACCCGGAGCCAGGAAGCGAACCTCAAGTTTATGCTCGCGGACGCTTATCAAAAGAGCAATGCCCTGAAAGAGGCGAGGGATATCTTCAGGGAAGTGGCCGACCGGTTTGATTCGGTATGGGGACGACTGGCCGCCCAGCGTCTTTCCACGTTAGAGCTTGCCCAAGATGTCAAGAAATCTTAGGTCGTCAGGGGTTTAGGTATGGTCGGACGCAGCGTCTTGATTTTGCAGGAAAACCCCAAGGAACGGATGACATACACACGGATCGCCGAAAGTATGGGATTTCAGGCGGATGCACTGCCTGACGGGTCCGATGCTGAAAATCTTTGCCTGAAAATGAATCCGGACATGGTCATCGCCGACATGTCTCTGCCCGATTTTTTCCCGATTGATTTTCTCCGGAAGATGAAACAGGAAGATCCCTCCTGTGAGATTCTTTTTCTGGCAGCGGAACCGGTTGTGGAGGATGCGGTGGAGGTTGTGCGGCACGGGGCGCTGGATTATTTGATCAAACCCGTGGATAATGAGCAGATCGAGCTTTGTCTGAAAAAGGTGATCTCCGGGAAAAAGGCTGACGAACCGGACCGGAACAAGGGGAAAACAAAAGAGGAAACCGTACGGATCATCACGGAAGATCCGCAGATGCAGCAGTTGATGAAGCTTGGTGTGAAAGTCGCGGATTCCAGTGCATCTGTTCTCATCCAGGGGGAATCCGGTACCGGCAAGGAGCTTTTTGCCAAATACATCCACGAGCAGAGCAATCGAAGCCGGATGCCGTTTGTCGCGGTCAACTGCGCCGCATTACCGGAGAATCTTCTGGAAAGCGAATTGTTCGGCCATGAAAAAGGGGCGTTTACAGGCGCGATATCCAGAAAGGCGGGGAAATTTGAACTCGCCCACAAGGGAACGCTGTTTCTCGATGAAATCACCGAAATGCAGGTACATCTCCAGGCCAAACTTTTGCGGGTCCTGCAGGAAAAACAGATCGACCGGGTGGGCGGAAGCCGGCCCGTGGATGTGGATGTCCGGATCATCGCCACCACGAACCGGGACATCAGGCAGAGTATGGAAAGCGGTGATTTCCGGGAGGATCTGTATTACCGGCTCAATACCATTCCGCTTGTCATTCCGCCGCTGAAACAGCGGGTCCGGGACATTGAATCCCTTTGCACCTATTTTGTCAAAAAGTATAGCAAAATTGACGGCAGGACCGTCAAGAGACTGACAAGCGAGGCCTTGTCCGTGTTGAAAGCCCAGGAGTATCCGGGCAATGTCAGGGAGCTGGAAAACATCATTCACCGGGCGGTTCTGCTTGCCGAAGGAGACGCCATCGAGCCGCAGGACCTTTTGATGGATTCCCCCGGATACACGGATGACCCGGACCGGGAGACCGAAGTGGAACCGGACCTGCCTTCCTGGACCGAAACGGTCTCTTTAAGGGAAATGGAGCAGAAAATGATTTATCAGACCCTTGACAGGACCGAGGGCAACCGTACCCATGCCGCCAGAATCCTCGGCATCAATGTCAGAACCCTCCGCAACAAGCTCAACGAATACCGGGAAACCAAAGAGTAAATCCGAACAAGGCACGTAACTTGCATTAGGTATTTTTCAAGGGAGAATATGCAGTGCATGGATCGATTATATTGAGGAAAAATTGAGGAAAAATATGGCGGATTCAAGACTTTTTAACGAAACATTCCAAATGATGAACAAATCGCTGGACATATCTTCCAGGCGTCATAATTTGATCACGGGCAATATCTCCAACATGGACACCGTGGGATACAAGCCCAAAGATCTTGATTTCAGGAAAAGTCTGGAAATGGCCATGGCGGGAAAGGAACCGGAAACCATGTCCCGGACCAATGAAAAGCATTTTTCCGGCAGTGAAGCACAAGGCCCGTACCTTAGTGGGAAAAACAGCGAGGATGTGGATATCCATCACCTGGATTCGGTGAATATCGACCGGGAGATGACCCATCTGGTGGAAAACAATATCAAATACCGGACCACAGCCGAGTTTCTGTCCCGGAAGATTTCCAAACTCAAATACGCCATTAGAGAGGGAGGCAAGTAGACAATGGATCTTTTGAATGCAATGAAAGTCAGTGCCACGGGCCTGGATGCCCACCGCACCAAAATGAATGTCATCGCCGAGAACCTTGCCAATGTGGATACGACCCGGACCGAGGAAGGCGGACCCTACAGAAGGAAAATGCTCGTATTCGAAGGGCAGGAGCTTGAAAAGTTCAAAAGTGTTCTGGAGAAGAAGGCAGCGGCTGAACGGGTCGGGGATATTCAATTTTCCGAGATCGAGTTTGAAGGAGAAAAAGAGCCGAATGACGGAACCGGCGTGACCGTGGGAGAGGTCGTCCGGTCCCAGGAGGATTTCCGCCTTGTTCACAATCCCGCCCATCCGGATGCGGATCCTGTGACCGGATACGTGGCCATGCCCAATGTGGATCATCTCACCGAAATTACCGACATGATGGTGGCAAGAAGATCCTACGAGGCCAGCGTCACCGCCATGTCCAACACCAAGAGCATGATCCTGAAAGCCCTGGAAATCGGGAAATAAGAATAAAGGAGGCCTGAATGACACGCATCGACGGAACGGATAAAATATCCATCATGACAGAGCCGGTATTCGACCGGGTCCAGAGAAGAGATCCCACCTTCGCAAACCGGCTCAAAGACGCGGTGGCGGACGTGAATGACAAGCAGCATATTGCCGGTGAGGCCAAACAGATGGCGGTCAAGGGGGAGATGGGCATTCATGAAGCCATGATCGCGGGCTCGAAAGCGGATACTTCCCTGCGGTTTTTGACCGCGGTGAGGGGCAAAGTCATGGAAGCCTACAAGACCGTTATCCGCATGCCGGTATAAACGCCGGGATCGTTATCCATAACCGTTTTATCAGGAGTAAGGGGTTCACATGAATCCGGTCATAGAAAAAATACTCAATCTGTTCAGGGAAATGTCGCTGTACAGGAAGATCGCACTGGGGGTGATTGCGCTGGTGGCCTTGTCCGGGTTTCTCACCATGTTCATCTGGGCCAACAAAACCCGGTTCGAGCCGGCGTACAGTTCGTTGTCAAGGTCGGATGCAGGCGCGATCGTGGAAAAGCTCAAGGAAAGCAATACCCCTTACAGGCTGAGCGGGGACGGGACCACCATACTGGTCCCCAAAGACCAGGTGTACGATGTCCGGCTGACAATGGCCAGGGAAGGAATCCCCAAGGGGGGCGGGGTCGGATACGAGATTTTTGATAAAACCGAATTCGGCACCACGGAATTCGTCCAGAAAATCAATAAAAAGAGAGCCATCCAGGGAGAACTGGCCAGGACCATCAGTGCGTTCGACGAAGTGAAAAGCGCCCGGGTGATGATCGTCCTTCCCAAAGAATCGGTGTTTGTGGAAGAGACCAAGGAACCGTCCGCCTCGATTCTGCTGGAACTTACCGATGAACTCGAGGAAGAGAAAGTCGCCTCCATCGCTCATCTTGTGGCAAGCTCCATACAGGATTTGACCCCGAAACTGGTGACCGTGGTGGATACGGCCGGCCGGATTCTGTTCGAGGGCAAATCCGAAGCGGAAAAGGCTCGGATCGACGCTGAAAACCTGGCAGACAGCCAGTACAAGTACAAGGTGAGGTACGAGGAGAATCTTGCCCGCAGGATTCAGACCATGCTCGAGAGGATCGTGGGAAAAGACCGGGCCATTGTGCGTGTTACCTCGGAGATGGATTTCAGCAAAAACAATGTAAACGAGGAAATCTATGATCCGTTTGAGCGGGAGACCGAGTTTGTTCGAAGCCGGCAGCAGAAATCGGAGAAAGTCACTAAAGAAGGCCCGGATAACGAGCCTTCCACAGTGAATCCGGTGGTGCCTCCCGGGGCCCGTGAGGGCGGTGAAGGAAACGAAATCGTCAACAAGAGCTCGGATACGGTCAATTATGAAATTTCCAAGCGTGTCAGGCAGACGGAAAAGCCCATGGCCGTGATTGAACGGTTGTCCGTGGCTGCTGTGGTGGACGGAAAATATGAATACCAGGCAAACGAGCAGGGGGGACGCGAACAGACCTATGTCCCCCGCAGCCAGGAAGAGATGCAGCAGTTTCGGGACATTGTGGCCAAGGCCATGGGATTTAACGAAATCCGGCAGGATCAAATTTCGGTGGAAACGTTTCCGTTCGCCAAGATTGCCGAGATGGAAAAACCCGGGGAAAAACTCGAGGGCTGGCAGCAGGTTCAGAAGGAATACGGCAGAACCATTGCCAATGTTCTGCTTGTGATTTTATTGTTCCTGTTTGTAATAAGACCGATCATCAAAACCGTGAAAGATATAAAAGAAAGTGCCGAAGAAGAGGCGCTTCCCCGGCCCGAGGATATGGAACTTCTTGAAGAAGAAAAAGAACCCGGATTTGCACAGATGACCGCCGACCAGCAGCGAAACTATCTCGAGTCCATGACGGAGCAGGAGCGCAAAGAGTTTATTTCCAATTTGTCTGCGGATCAGAAGGCGGCGTATCTGGCCAATATGTCTTTGAGCGAAAAGGCGGCCTACTATGCACACGAGGATTTTGAAAAAACAGTGAATATCCTCCGCGGATGGCTGAATGAATTAGAGGAAGAGGAGGCGAGTTAATGGCGGCAACACTCGATCCGGAGAATTTAACCGGGCCCCAGAAAACTGCGATTTTTCTGCTTTCCATGGGAGAGGAATACTCACGGAAAGTGTTCGAGCGCATGAATGAAAACGAGATCAGTGAAGTGGGCGTGGAGATGTCGCGCATTGATCATATCACGCCTGAGATGCTGAAGGCGGTTTCGAGCAGTTTTGTCGATCTCTTCGAGGGAGAGACCAAGTTGATTGTGGAAGGGGAAAATTTTCTCAAGAAAATCATTTCTTCCACCATGGATGAAGACAAGGCGAGCGCGGTGTTTGATGAGCTCGAGAAGCGGAAACAGGATCTTCCGTTCGTATGGAGCAAGAATATCAATTTAAGCACCCTTGCCAGCTACATCGAAGGGGAACATCCCCAGACCATCGCCATGATCCTCGCGCACATGCCGGCTGAAGTGGCGTCCGAGATCATGATGTTCGTGCCGGATGAAATGAAAGGGGACATTGCATTGCGTGTGGCCAAGCTCGGGCAGATTTCCGATGATGTGGTCCGGGATGTGGACAAGGCGTTGAAGCATGAGCTGAGCGATGCGGTAGGACCGGGTGGTAAAGCCGGCGGTCTCCAGGTGCTGGTGGACATCATCAACGGGGTGGACAAATCCACTGAAGAGTCGGTCATGGAATTCATCGAAGAAGACAGCGCCGAGATGGCCAATGATATCCGAAACCTCATGTTTGTATTTGAAGATATGGTCAATATCGATGATACGGCCATGAGAGAAGTTCTGAAGAAGGTGGAAGGCCAGCAGCTCACCTATGCACTGAAGACAGCCACTGATGACATGAAGGACAAGATCTTTTCCAACCTGTCCCAGCGGGCCGGAGAAATGCTCAAGGATGATATCGACGCCATGGGACCGATACGGCTTGCAGAGGTGGAGGAAGCCCAGCAGGCGGTTGTTCGGGCGGCGAAAGAACTAGAGGCCGACGGTACGATTACTCTTGGAAAAGGAAAGGACGATGTACTTGTCTGACCGGAATGAAAAACAGGAAAACGCCGGAGGAAACGGGTTCACCGCTCTGGATGTTTCAAACCTGGAGAACGTGGACACGGACCGGCTGATGGAAGGAGAGAGACGGGATCCGGATTATGACCGGTTCAAACTCTTGTATGATGAGCCGTCTGCATTGGACGGCAAAGGGGACCGAACGTTCAAAAGGCTGTACGAGTTCGAAAGCGAAGAGAGTCTGCAGAATAAAGAATTCACTCCGCTGGACTATGGCGGATCCAGGCGTTCCGATTCCGCCGGTGCGGCCGGAATCGGAACGGATGAGGACTTGAGTCCTTCTGCGGAGGATGCCGGCGGAAGATCGGCAGACTCTTCTGGGCATTCAGGGACGCCGGCGGATGATCCGGACCGCCGGAAAAGAGTTGATACAGAGTCTTCGCCGGACAAAGACCGGAACAAGGATGCAGCGGATAAGGCCTTTAACCAGGGATTTGAACAGGGGAAAACACAAGGGTATGACAAAGGGTTTGAACAGGGCACAACAGAGGGGTTTGAACAGGGATTCGAAAAGGGCCGGTCCGAAGGATTTGAAAAGGGAGAAGCCGAGGCCGCCCAAAAGATGGAGCAAACCTCCAAAGAAAAGCTCGAAACCCTTGAAGGCATGATTGAAACCATGGATACCTGCTATGAAGATCTGTTGCGGGTCAATGAGGAAAAAATTCTTTCCCTTATACAGCAGATTGCAGAAAAGGTCGTATTTGCCACGGTGGAAGTGGACCGGACCGTGGTAAAAAATACCATACTGGATGCCCTGGAAAAGCTTGCCGCTCCGGAAGAGATTGTACTGCAGGTTTCAGCGCAGGATTATGAGTATATCGAAATGGTGAAAGAGGATTTTTTTGAAACCGTGAAAAGCCTCAAAAGTGTGGCCGTTAAATCCGATCCCTCTGTAAAACCCGGTGGATGCCGGATCGAGAGCGCAAAAGGAGCCATTCAGACGGATCCGGAAGAAAAGCTGAAAAAGGTGTTTGACAGTGTCAAAGAGGTTGCAGGTTCATGATCGACGTCAAGGACTATGAAATACCGTGGGACCGGTATGCAGACGCGGTGGATTCCTGCGTGACGGTACGGGCCGAGGGAAAAGTGAATCGGGTGATCGGGCTGGTGGCCCAGGCGGACAGCCTCGGGCTCAGCATCGGGAGCCTTTGTTCCATCAAAGGGGAACACGGCGGAAACATACGGGCGGAAGTCATCGGGTTCAAAGGAGACCAGGCCCTGTTGATGCCGTACGGCACTATCCGGGGAATCGGCCCGGGCAGCCGGATCGTTCCTTTGGCCGAGTCTCCCGTGGCCAAAGTCGGGGACGGGCTTTTGGGCCGGGTGATCGACGGTCTTGAAAATCCCATTGACGGGAAAGGCCCTGTCAGGCCGGAACATGAATACCCCCTCTATGGAAATCCCATGAATCCCATGGACCGGAAACCTATAAAAGAAAGCATGGACGTGGGTATCGGCGCCATCAATTCCATGATCACCCTGGGAAGAGGGCAGCGGGTGGCCATAATGGCGGGATCGGGGGGTGGAAAGAGCGTGCTGATGGGCATGATAACAAAACATACCGAGGCGGATGTGATCGTGATCGGCCTGATCGGTGAGCGGGGCAGGGAAGTGAACGATTTTATCAACGACACCCTGGGAAGCGAGGGGCTGGAAAAGGCGGTGGTCGTCGCGGCCACATCGGATTCCCCGCCCCTGGTACGCATCCGGGGGGCATATGTGGCCACCACGATTGCGGAGTATTTCCGTGACCAGGGAAAAAACGTGCTGTTGATGATCGATTCCATCACCCGGTTCGCCATGTCTTCCAGGGACGTGGGGCTGGCCGTGGGGGAACCGCCCACCTCAAGGGGGTATACCCCTTCCTTTTTCGTTCAGATTCCCATTCTGCTGGAAAGGGCCGGGTACCTGGAGGGTGGCGGCTCCATCACCGGGATCTATACCGTGCTTGTGGAGGGCGACGATATCAACGATCCGGTGGGGGATACGGTCCGGTCCATCGTGGACGGCCACATCGTGTTGTCCAGGGATCTGGCCAACCGGGGGCATTACCCGGCCATTGATGTCCTGTCCAGCATATCCAGGGTGATGCGGGATGTCACCGATGAAGACCACCAGCAGGTGAAAGAAAAGGCGGTGGAGCTTATGGCCGCTTACAAGGAAGCCGAAGATATGATTTCCATCGGGGCGTATGTGAGCGGCTCTGACCCCAAGGTGGACGAGGCCCGGCAAAAAATGCCGGCAATAAACAGGGTGCTGCGCCAGGAAATCGGCAAAAAACTGGACCTGAAGCAGAGCATAGAGGCGTTGAAAAAGGCGGTAAAGTAAAATGAAACGTTTTGACTTCAAACTTGAACCGCTTCTGGGGTACAGGGGATACCTTGAAAAGCGGGCCCGCCAGGAGACGGCAGAGGCGCTGCGGAAGGTGAAAACCTCCGAGGAAATGATCGAACAGTTGAAAAAGAGATACGCCGAATGCAGAGAGGACCTGGAGGACGTTACCTCCCGGGGTGTCAGCGCCGGAAGGTTCCGGCATTACCAGAATTATCTGGATTCGGTGGAGTCGGGCATCGAAGAGGAGTCGGACCGGAAGAAGTCTCTGGACAAGGTTCTGGGAGAAAAGATGGCGGAGCTGAAATCCAGGCGGATCAATAAAAAGGTGATCGAACAGCTCAAAGAAAGAAAGGTGACCGAATATATGGAGGAACTTCGAAAGTTTGAGCAAAGCGAGCTGGACGAGGTGGTTTCTTTGAGAAAAGCAAGGGAGATAAATGATGACTCATCCTTTTAAAAAAGGTGCCGGATTTGTTTTTGCGGCAATTGTGTGTAGTATTCTGATCATGCCGGCATCTTTGTTTTTTGTCCCGGATGGCGGGGTGAAAACCGCGTATGCCCAAAATGAAGAACAGGCAGCCCAAGAGGAGGGACGGCAAGGAGAGGACAATGGAGACTGCCCGGAATGCCCGGATCCCGCCGAGGTGGTGCTGCGGGGGCTTGAAGAAAAAAAAGCACGGATTGCCGAAGAACAAAAGGTCCTTGAGCAAAAAAGAAAGGAACTGGAACGGTTTGAAGACCAGATTGATGAGAAACTCGAACAGCTTGCCGAGCTCAAAAAACAGGTGAAAGAGGATATCGCACTTTTCGAGAAGAAAAAGAGCGAGGCCGAAGCCGAAAAAGATGCCGCGTTTGAAGCCAAAATGGACCGGCTTGTCAAGGTGTATGCCGGTATGAAGCCCAAAAATGCAGCCGGCATTGTCAATGAAATGGATCTCAATGTCGCCCAGGAGATCTTTTCCCGCATGAGAGAAACCGCTGCAGCCCAGATCCTTGCAGACGTGAACAAGGACAAAGCCGCCAAGATCAGCGAGGGCATGGCCCGAAAGAACCGGTAAAGTCCCGCCGTGGTAATATTTTCCCATAACCTTTTGGACTGAAGGGAAATATATTCCAAATTCCGCCTTTCAAATGTATCGATAAAAATCGTATCCTTCCTTTAACTATCCGAAATTAAGCGAAAATTAAAATTTTATCCTGTGTGGCATACTCATTGCTCTCTTTAGTATCCAAACACAAATGTAAAGGAGTACCGAATGGGGTACAATGTGATGCAGATGGGGTCAGCGGCCCTTCAAATGTTTGGTAAAAGCGGGTCAAGCGCCTCCCTGAAGGAATTCAGCAGATCATCCGGAAAGCTCGAGGCTTTTCAGGAAAAATTTGCCGCTGTATTCCAGAACAACGGGTTCGACAAGGGGGACATCTCCAAGGCCACGGATATCCTGGAAAAAATTGCCGAAGCCGTTTCTGCAGAGCTTGAAACCGAGAAGGGCAAAGATTTTATTGAAAAACTCGAAAATTTTCTGCGCAGCATTTCAGGAGAAAATTTTCAGAACCTTTCCATGGACAAAGAGGGGCTGAATGCACTAAAGCAGCTTCTGGCCGGTGCCGGATATTCCATGGACGACATTACCGGGCTTTTTGAAAAACTTCAGATGGAACAAGGAAAACAAGGGGAAACGGTTTCGGTTGCCGATCTTCTGGACGGGCTTTCCGAACTCGAGGCCCCGGTTTCGGAGCAAGAGGAAGGCGAGGAACCCGATTATATGCTGGCCTCTTCAAGTCTTCCGCTTATCGATTCCATCCTCACCTCTTTCGGCGTACCCCGGGATATGAAAGAGAGCATACTGGCAGCTGCCAAAACGGATTCGGGAATTGATCTCGATTCTCTAATTCAGGATCTTCAGCAAGTTCAAAAACAAGCGTTCTTTTCCAATCAATCCTTCAGTGCTTCCGCAGAAGAGGGGAATATTGAAAAGCTTTTTGAACAGTTGAACCTGAGCGGTCAAAAAGATGAAAAAAGTTTCTCTCTTGCCGATTTTATCAAGGCCCTGGAAAACAGGCGGCAGGAGCTTCGAAC
>CAYFVA010000023.1:0-4929 GCA_964346265.1 uncultured Desulfobacterales bacterium | reverse complement strand
TCTCTCTTGCCGATTTTATCAAGGCCCTGGAAAACAGGCGGCAGGAGCTTCGAACGGCTTCAAATGCAACGGAAAATCAGGCAGGGAGTCGGACCGGTCAGGATGCGATGGCAAAAAATTCCGGAATCCAGGAATTGATGGATCTTCTTTCGGCAAAAACTCCCATGAAAGAAGACCGGATATCCATGGCAAATGGGGAAAAAGCAGCCAAATCCTCTGATCTGATGGCGACCCTGGTGAAAAGCCTGAATCTTGCAACACAGGACGGGAAAAATGGAGCCCGGGGAGGAACTGCCCAGCCAAAGGCAGATGCGACAAATTTTTCCATAATGGACCTGAGCAAAAAACAGCTCCACGAGCTTCTGTTTTCCGGACAGAACAGTCAGAATCCCTCTTCCGAGGGCGGTAAGACCGGAATAGATCAAAAGATCTCCGCGGTGCTGGAAAAACTTGAGTCAGGCATAAGCGGCAAAAACGGGTCGCGCGAAAATGGTTCGCAAGGACTCAAGACCGGGGACTCGGATGGAAAAGCCGGTCTTCTCAAAGAAGGAACTTCCTCCAGTTCCCGGTTTTCAGACAACGCATCCGCGGCAAACGCTTCGGATTTCAAGTCGTCTGAATCGCCGAAATATATGGCCGCCCTGAAAGCAAAACCGGCAGTGAAAAATCTGCCGAATTACGTGACCAACCAGATCGGAAAAGGTCTTTTCAAGGCGGTGAATAACGGGGAAACCGAACTGAAGCTGCAGCTGAAACCCCCGGAGCTGGGCCGGATCGTCATGCGGATCGATGATACCGGAGGCGGGATGAGAGTCAACGTGATGGCGGAAAATCATTCGGCAAGGGATATCCTGTTATCCCATGCCCATGACCTGAAATCCACCCTTGCCAACAGCGGTATAAATCTTGAGCGCTTTGATGTGGAGATGGGAAAGGATTTCGGGCAGTCCATGGCGGATGCAAGAGGGCAGTCCGGGCAATCCGGGAAGAAAGGTAAAAACAGTGGAACCGGCCATGAAGAAGGTGACCCGCTTGACAAAGACCAAACAATGGACGAAGAGTATCCGGAAACAACCGGTTCTCTTCATTGTGTGGCATAAAAGGAGAGAGACATGGCGGATACGGGCGTAGTCAATAATACTTTGAGCCAATTCAGCTCTTCATACGAATCTTATGACAAGAAGAATGAAAAGAAGAGCGATGAACTCGGCAGGGATACGTTTCTCACCATGATGGTGGCCCAGCTGAAAAACCAGGATCCCTTGAATCCCATGGAAGGGACCGATTTTTCCACACAGCTGGCCCAGTTTTCCCAGCTGGAACAGCTGATCGGAGTTAAAGATACGCTTGAATCGATGACGTCCGTTTTTGAGGAAAGTTCGGAGAACGACGTGACCGGGTATCTGGGAAAAGAGGTCACCGGCAGCATCGATTCCATCGAAGTGAAAAACGGGACTCCTTCCGCCGGCGTGTACAAGCTTTCCCAGCCGGCCGAGGTGATGGTCAGCATCACGAATTCGGACGGCAAGGAAGTCAAGAATATATATCCCGGCCAGAAAATGGCGGGTTCCTATTCCATTCAATGGGACGGAACGGACAAAAGCGGGAAGCAGGTGGAAGACGGATCTTACAAGTATACGGTCATGGCGAACAACGGTTATGGGTTCCACGAGATTCCCACCACGGTATCCGGCGAAGTGGAAAAAATTTCCTACAGCAACGGAAAACCCTATCTGATGGTCAACGGAATGCCGGTTGATCCGGAATCCTTGAAGGAGGTTGTCAACCAGGAACAGGGGGACGCAGGCTCCGGTTCCATTGTGGACTATCTGGGCAAAGAAGTGAGTTCGGATATGCCGCTGGTGAGGGTGGATAAAGCAAGCGTTTCAGGAGAAGGTCTGTCATTTGAACTCGATGAGAGCCGCAACGTGGCGATGCAGATTTATAATCCTTCAGGGGAAACGGTGCGGACCATTAACGTTCCTGCGGATCAAACCGAAAGCGGGACAAATGAAATTCCATGGGACGGCCTGGATGATTCCGGGGCACAGGTTCCGGATGGTGTATACGCATATACGGTTACCACGGCATCCGGCGGCCAGGCGCCCACAACGGTGAATGAGAATGTCACCGGCATTCAAAGTGTCAACGGGAACCAGTATCTTGTGCTGGATGACAGCAGAAGACTTGTCACTGTTTCTTCATTGAATTCGGTGAATTGAAATTGAAAACAAAAAGAATAAAATATAATAAAGATCATCAGCCCGGGCTGATTGGATAAAAGAAAAGGGGAGGCAGGATCATGGCATTGTCAAGTTCACTTTTTACCGGTACAAGCGGCCTGAAAAACATGGGAAACGCCATGCAGGTGGTGGGAAACAACATTTCCAACGTCAACACCGTAGGGTTCAAAAGGGGACGTTCCACATTCGCGGATACACTGTATGAGAATGTGGCCACCCGGGCGGGTACGGACCAGATGGGCCGCGGAATGGCCATCGGAGAGGTGGGCCAGAATTTTAATCAGGGGTCGTTTGAGTCCACCGGCAATACCACCGATCTTTCCATCGGCGGGGACGGGTTTTTCATTGTCCGGCAGCAGCAGACGGAACGGAATTTTTACACAAGGGCCGGCAATTTCTTTTTTGACAAGGACGGCAGGTTCGTGAACCCGGAAGGCTATATCGTCCAGGGCTGGGATCTTGATGAAGATACCGGCGAAGACGTGGGCGCGATAAAGGACCTGGTCCTGAACGCATTCACCAGTTCACCGGAAAAAAGCTCGAAAATCACGACCATTACCAACCTGGATGCGGATGCGACCAGCAAATCCGTTGTGCTTTCCAATAACTGGGACAGCGGCGAAGAAACCTATATGGAGGGAAACAACTACGAGTACCAGACCGTTGTCAAGGCGTACGATTCCCTGGGAAGCACCCATGACATCACCATCCATTACGACAAAAAGTCCGGAACGGAATGGGAGTACACCATAACCTCCAACCCGGAAGAGGACAACCGGAATCTGGTACAGGAGACCGACAGCAAGGGGCTTCTGGCCCGGGGGACCATCCAGTTCAGCCAGAGCAGCGGGGACATCCTCGACATGACCATGAGCAAGTTCACCGGAAGACTGGGAAATTTTCAGGCCAACGGGGTGAATACGGTGGACAATATCAACTACAAAATACTGAATTACGAGAAAGCCGCACTTGACGGATACGGGTTCAGTTTCGATTTTGACGGCTCATCCTGGAGTTTTACAGATCCAAACAATGATGGGGTCATAACAACGGATGAGATGCCGGAGAATTATACCAATGCGAAAATTGTGTATTCTGATAACCAGGAAATTCAACTGGCACTTGATCCGGACGGCCCGACAGATACGGAACCGGATCTCAAGATAAAGCTCGACCAGCCGGCTGTTGCCACGGATTCACTGGGATTTGATATCAACGACAAAAATGATCTGCATGTCCAGGGGATCGAGGGAACCCAGTATTTCGGGGATACCGCCAATGACAATACCACCCTTGAAATCAACGATCCCAATGTCATGACCCATGATTCGGAAGATCTCGGGATTGTATGGAATCCGACCGAGGAGCAATGGTACTGGAGCAATCCTGAAACCGCCCATTCCGCCGGAACCCTGGTGACCGATCTTCAGACCAATAATGCTACAAATATTTCAACAGACACAGCTGATATAAGGGTGCAGGATGCTGCTCCCATGTCCATGTATGCAGACGACATCAACCTGAGATGGAATGACAATCTTGATGGCGGAGCGGGTGCATGGGACTGGAACATGCCCCATAAAACAGATGATTTTGTGAACCAGACATTTGATTTCACACCGCTGAATGATCCGGTTCTTTCCATTCCAACCGTGGGTTCCCAGGGTGCCAGGGCCTCCATAGACGGAAGCGGTACCCAGGATCCTGTCAATCTGGACTGGGACGGCTCCGACTGGTCGGTTTCCGGAGGCGGTGATCTCAATACCGGTATCATCACAGCAGGAAGTGATGAAACCCAGGTGCAGCTGGCCATATGGGATACGGCAATAGGAACAGGAACATCAACCGAAGCGTCCATTATCCAGTATACTTTCGGCTCTTCGCTTGATACAACAACAGCGGCTTCTGATTCCATCGAGTTCGAAATCGATCCATCTCCGCCGCAGGAATATCCGGATGCGGTGGTGACACCGGGGCAGAACAGTTCCGGGGCAGGCACCAATGGCATTGGAATCGATTTTAACGCGGATACGGTAACGGATATTTATTTTGATGTGACCGCCGGAGGCGGAACTGTGGGGACTGTGGATACTTTCTCTTTTGATACGGACCCGGACGTTCCACCTGCGGAATATCCGGATGCCACCCTCAGAGGAGATCATACCGAAGCAATTATTGATCTGGACGGATCCGGCAATGAAGCGGATAACGAGGACATCAAGTTCACTTTTGCAGATCCGCTGAAATTCGGTGAAGAAAGTACCCATCCGTACAATGACAGGAGCGAGATCGATTTTGATATCGTCGGCTCCACCGCCTGGACTCCGATTGACAAAAGTGAAATCACACAAAACGGATATTTCGAGTTTACCACTGATTTTCTGGGAGGGGATTTCGGATCCACGGAAAATGATATCCAATTTGATGTGGGAACGGTGTATGACGGGACCAATTTTGTGAATGATTCCATGTCCACCACCCAGTTCGCCAAGGCATCCTCCACCATATTCCAGGATGCGGACGGGTATTCTGCAGGTGACCTTCAGAGCGTTGATGTGGGCTCCGACGGGATCATTACCGGAGTGTACTCCAACGGGGAACTGATCCCGCTTTTCCGTGTGGGACTGGCCAAATTTTTGAACAACTACGGCCTGTCCAATGAAGGCGGGAACCTGTTCCGCGAGAC
>CAYFVA010000022.1:0-19666 GCA_964346265.1 uncultured Desulfobacterales bacterium | reverse complement strand
TTTCCGATATAAATCTTCCGGATGTCTTCCTGATGCTGCATCTCCGGGTTTTCGATTGCCACATCAACCTTGTTTTCCGAAGGATTTACTGCCAGGGGAGCCCAGTGGTTGGTTTTGAGATACTGGTATTTCAGGTTGCTGAACAGCTCTTCCTTGATATCTGTTTCTTCGGTCAAGTCAATGAAAGGGTATCCGTAAAACATGGAAAGGGATTTGCCCAGCTTTTCGATTGAAACCGAATATGAATGGAGAAGAACATGCTCCACTGACTTTTTTTCAAGGTTGGCAGTCTTTTCAGCCTTTTTAAGATCGAGATCGTCAATGACCTTCTCAGACAGCAGAAAGTCAAATTTGGTTTTTCCTTTTACCTTGGATTTAAGCGAGTTCTGCCGGTTGTCATAATCGTAAAACGTTTCCGGATTTTTTATACTGTTGAGAAACTGAAGGGCTTTGATATAGTTTCCCTGTTCTTCATGGAGAACGGAGAGATAGTATTGCGCATTTTCCACCACTTGCAAAGAGGAGTTCTTTTTTTTTGTCAGATTTTCGAGAAATTCAGCCGCACTGTTTTTGTCTCCGGTTTCCTTATAACAGAGGATCAAAGAATACATGACTTCATACAATCGATATTCTTTTTCGATTAAAGTCTTGTAGATGGATATGGCATCTTCAAAGGATTCAAGATCCATGAAGGCCATGGCTTCCGTATACAGTGCTTCATTTGATTTTTCTTTTGTATCGGTCGCCTTTTCCGTAGTATCCGCCTGATCGTCCCGAGAGTCACTGTATTGCCCGCGCATGGATTCAAGCTGCTTAATCTGGGCATTGACGGTTTTGGTTTTCGGGAGATTGTTCAGCTCTGTCAGAAGGGTTTCATAAATCTGATCGGCTTCATCAACAAGGCCCTGGTCAAGATAGAGCTTTGCTTCATTCAGTTTTAAATCGAAAAGGGTTTGGTCGATGGTTTGATTCGTAGTTTTCATGGGATTCAGCACGGAAAGATTACCGGCGTAGTACCAATATCAGCCACCTGCGTACAGTATTGGGAATACTCGTTTTCGGATTTTTCTATTTCGGTGATCAGGGTCATCCCGGATTTGGAGTGATCGGAAACCGGAATCATGACATAAGTGTCGTCACAGGAACACAGCACACCGTAATTGTATTTTGTCTTTTCTTGCGTTGACAGATGGACGGTGGCAACCAGGCTTTTGAGTTGTTTGGTAGGCATTCCCTGCAGGCCGCCTTTCATATTTTTGGATAATTTCCGGGAAAGGGAGGCAAAGTCTCCCAGTGTAACGCTTGTTTCTTCTTGTATTGTTTTTTTCAGCTTGCCTGGGATTTTATATACATTGTTGATGTAGCTGTTGGGAAGTGCCACGGTACGGCCGTTCACCTGAAAGAATCTGACATATTCCACATACTCTTCCTTTTCCGGTTCAGAAAACACCAGTGCATCTTCCTCTGTTGAAGATGAAGAAGGAAAAGATTCTTCTTCCGTAAAGAAAGGAGGCTCATCAGGCTCTTCCTTACGATCCTCTTCTATATCCTCTTCGCCGATACCGGTTTCATCTTCCGTAATGTCCAGATCCCAGGAAAATTCATCTTCATACTGAATATCATCTTCCGTGATCGATTCAATTTCCGATGCCGGTGTGACGGATTCAAGTTCTGAGTCCTGGTCTGACGGCTCCTCAAAATCCGGACCAGATTCTTCGAAATTATTTTCAGAACTTCTGTATCCTTGTGTAACGATCTGTCTCAACAGTTTGTTCTGTTTTTCAAGATAGTTGATTCGACTTTCGAATTCCGCAAGTCGATCCAGTATCTGTTTTTGATCCATATCCGGCGACACCTTGCGGGGCTCTTCCAAATCAGCTTCGGTCACCGGCTCTGACTTTTCTTCCGGCTCGGTCCCGGGTTCGGGTTCATTGCTGAACAAATCGGGTACAGGTTCCTCCACAGGTTCGGACGGTTTCGTTTCAACCTCCTGCACTTGGATTTCGGTGTCCTCATCCTGCTGAAAGTCGAATGTATCCGGAGACGAAACCGCTTCAACGTCTTGTGTTTCTGGAACAAAATCTTCGGATTCAGGTTCTTTCGGTCCGGTTGAAGCTGGTTTTTCCGGGGGCTCACCAGCTTGCTGATAACCGAAATCCGAATTGTACTGTTCAATTTTCTTTTTCAGGGTGGCAACTTTTCGATAGGCCGCACTCACTTCAGCTTTGGCTGCGATTTTATCAAGGTTGGAAGTATTGATCTTGACAAGGGATTTGACCACGTGCGCCAGGACATTCAGAGTTTCCGGAAACGCTTTGCCTTTCGCCTTGTACAGATAACTGGCAATGCTTTTGATAAGTTTGACCAAGGCCTGGCTGTACCGGTCCGTGTATTTGCCGGAAATGGTTTCAAGCTGGCTTATGAAGGCGGTTATGTCTTTGTCGGTATACTCCCAGTCCAAAGCCAGTATATATTCCTCAAGGGTATCAAAATCTCCGGGCTGGTCACTGTCCTTTACTGCAGAGACAGTTTCGCTTTCATCCTCATCTCCGAACAGGGCATCTATTGCCGTGAATGCCTCGTTCTTTAACTTATCGACATCAATCTTTTCTGCCATATTCCTCATCCAATCTGTTTAGAAGCCATGTTTTTTCATTGTTTGAATCATATTCAAAAGGCGGTCGTTTGTCTTTTTGTTTTCAATACGGTCCTTCTCTTCTTCCACTTTTGTCTTCTCTATGTGGCATTTCATACAATCCGATGACGGAGCATCCGCATTTTCATACGTCTGTTTCAGTTTTTTGTGGCATCCCCAGCAGTTCATATGATAGGCATTGACAAGTTCGGCCTTGCTGTCTCCATGACATTCGGAGCAAAGAGTTTTCATTCCTTCCTGCCAGACATTTTTTCCGTTTTCATAGACATGGTGGCAGGACTTGCATTTGATCCGGTATCCGTCAAAATGTTTTTCATGGGAAAACAGTACCTTGGGATACTGGAATTCTCCGAAATTTTTGAAAACCGGGTCCCTCAGATACAGAAACCCGTCCGCCAGGCAGGGGGTCTGCAGCATCCACAACAGAGCGATCATCGCTGTAACGCATATTTTGAAAAATATTTTCATATCGATTACGTCCTTCTCTGCAATCTTTGAACCGCTTTCAGGAGACTTGCCTGCATTCGTCTCAATGCATCCGCAAGCTCCCCGATTTCATCGGAAGAATTGATATCTATCGAGGTTTTCAAGTCTCCCATGCTGATTTTTTCGGCCACATTGGTCAGTTCTGCAATCGGCCTGACAAGCCGGATTGCAAAAAGGAGCGCGAGCAGAAATATGACGACAACAAAAGCAAGCCCGCCGATATTGTACTGGTAGAGAAAGGTCTGACGGGAAGATGTGATCCGATCTTCCAGTTTTTCCACTGATTTGTTGATGTCCGTATTCGGTACGACCGCGACCATGTAGAAAGGAAGATCCTGTATATGACGGATGAAAAAGTATTGGTCATTGATATATCCCTTGAAATCATTGCCGGATTCGACCACATTGTCGAACTTTTTTTCGAGCTCTTTTGCATCCAGAACATCAATGGTTTTGTTAAGAAAACGGGGATTGGGATGCATGAAAATCTTGCCTTCATCGGACTCGTCGCTCAGCAGGAATGTATACCCGGTCTCTCCGATCACCTGGATCACCAGGTTCGTGAAATCAGGATTGTACTGAAGCGCTTTGTAATCTTCACTCTGATTGATTTTGTCAACATACATGGCAACCGCGCTCGAAATTTTCTTGACCTGCTGGTCCACGGTAAGTTCGGTCTGCTCCCGCAGGGATTCGCTGGTGATCTCGAGTGCGGCACTGCTGATTTTGTTGATCTGGTAAAAACCGGCTGCTCCGGCAAGAACCAATGGTAAAATCGAAATACAAATAAAGATTAAAATGATTTTCGTTCGGATTTTCATATGTGACTCCCACCTATAAATATTGTTTTATGAATTCGAGCATCGTTCTCTGGAACTGGTTTTTCTCCGCGTTTGCCGATATTTCCATGGCGACTTTTTCCACCAGGCTGTAGAGTTGTTTATGGGGGAAATTGTTCTTGCTTCGTTCGAACTCCTCCAGTTTGTCATCAATCACCAAAGAGGCGATCGGTCCGATGGATTTGGACAGCTCTGTTTCCAGTTTTTCCCAGAAAAAAGAGGGGATCCGGGCTGAATGATCAGTAGCGTCGGCCTGTGAAATCCGGACCAGGTTTTTTTTCTTCAACTGGTTTAACAGGGCGTCAAGAGTTGCTTCATTGATATTTACCTTTTCTTTGAGCTCCTCTATGTCGGAATACTTGTACAGCATTGTTATCAGCTGCCATTCAGACGGTTTCAAGATGACATCTTCCTTTACCGGCAAAAATTCAACAGTGGTTTTGGCCATAAAATCGTCTCCTTAGCGGTCAAAAAAAGATGAAAAAAATTTTGGGAACTTGCCCTGTTTTTCCAGGTCCTCGATAAAAGTGTTGAATTCCATTTTTATTTGAGAAACACTGTATCCCTTTTTGCATTCACATATATAAATGGTTTTGTCCTTTTTCAGCATATACACGCAGCTTGTCTCGGAAAAAAACAGGAGGCTTGTCTCCGGACCGGGCCTGTTCTTTACGGTTTCAACAGCTTTTTCAAAGAATTTTTCTTTTTCCGGGTCAAGGTCAGGATATCCGGTTGTCCGGTTTTTGCTGTGAATGATCACACAGCCGGCAAATTCATTTTCCTGAACAAAGTCTGCCGGGTTCTTTTTAGACTCTGATTTCATAGTCCCCTAGGATATTGACATATTTGTTTTTAACGGCATCCACGTCATTTTCAGAAATCTTGTACTTTTTGGCGATTGAAGCGGTAAGTTCCTCCGCCCCGTGGGCAAAGGCTTTCACATTCACTCGTTCCCAAAGATCGATTTTCCCGTTTTCAAAATTGAATTCTCCTGCAAACGGATCCAGAAAAACATACTTGTCACTCAGTTGCAGGGCCTCCTTGCGCCATATGGAAGAAAAATTCGTGCTGTTTGATTTTTTTTCAAGCACCTGGAGAAGCTCTTCATAACAATTGATCAGTTGGTCTCTGTCTTCATGTAAATCCCGGGTCTGGCCGGAGAGTTTGTACAGGTTGATGGTGGTGCTCATGATCCGGTTCTGGAGGTTGCTGTCGGTGAGGTTCTCTTCAAATGTTCCGTTACGGCTGCCGACGTTCATGGCCCCGAGGATGCGGCCGCCGAAAAAGTAGATGTACATATTCCGTTTCGATCCGTCATCCGCCTCGATGTACCCGGTGAACTGATCGGTCTTGCACCGGTTGATCAGTTTAACCGGGTTGATAATGTCCGATGAAAGGTCGTTGTAAATCAGTTTGGCTGTGTGCAGGTTGGAAAAAAAATCGATTTGTTCATCCCGGCACCGGTAAGAGGAAATAAAAGAGTCTGCAGTAATAAAAGAGGCGAACTCCATGGTGTTAATCCGTTTGTATCCCTTGCCGGCTTCATGAAGACAGTTTTTTACCTCCCCTTCGATCATGAAAAGGAATGCCCGGTTCTGATTGTTTTCAATCTGAACCATTCCGGTAAAAAATTCCTGTTTGAGAAATTCGATATACTTGTCAAACACAAGGAAACTTGAATGAAGATTGGTATGGTAGATATCGAGTTTGGGAATCATTTCAGCATATCCTTTTTCTGCATGAACATGGTCAAATCATCAGTAAATACCGTATCCCGGAAGACCGCCTTGATCCGGACATTCAGTGTTTTATCCGTATATATGATGGAAAAATCCTCATCATCGGAGATTTCAAGGTAATTGATGTGATATATATCCGGGAAACTGAACAAGACACTGTCATATTCAAAAAAGTCCACCGAATGTACTGGATATTTTTCAGAAAACCGCTCTTTAACGGTATCCAGGTGTTCAATGCATTCATCCTTGTACCTTGAACAGTCGATAATCAGGTAATTGATGTCCGTTTCGATATTCTGTTCATTAACCCGGGTTTCCGCGTTGAACCGAAAATCGATATCCTCGAGTATGCTGAGTTGTTTGACGGCATGCTCCCCTTTGATGCCCACAAAATCGGCATAAACCACGGCACCGTTTTCAAACCCGATTGTTCCGTACATATGTCCGTTTTTGCTGAACTCCAGTGTGCCGGTATTGCTTTCATTTTGGCACATCTGCAACAGGCTGCTGATGGAAAAAGTCTTCAGTTTTCCTTCAAACATGGTTTGTTCACACCTCGATTGTTTTATAATCTCCCTCGAAAGTGCCGGCATACTCCCCTTTGTCTTCGGCTTCGACCGGGTCGGTATACAACACGTTGTCAACGAAGAAAATGTTGTAATTGTTCTGTTTCAGGGTGATAACGGCAAAATGTTTTTCAGCTCTGTTGTTCAAGGAACTGTTTTTGTTCAAAAGCTGCTGGTTTTTTTCCGTCCGCAGCTCACCGATTTTTTTAACCACGTTCCTGCGGTTGATCCCGACCACTTTGCTGTACGGAATCATTTGGTTTTCCAGGTGTTTCGGTTGCACTGCCTTGCCGAATTTCAGAATTTCCACAATGTTGGCGTATCTGACGGCATATCTTTTCCCCTCATTTTCCACAAAAAGATATTTGGCATGCTTTTGTTTTCTCCCTCCGCGGCTGTGCCTGCCGGCCCCCCCGCCCTCAAGATTGTGAAGAATCCTCTGGTTTTCCTCGATTTTGATGTTGATTTCATAAAGCTGTTTGCTCAGTATATCTTCCACATACGTCTGAAGGGTGCTCAGGTTAAATGCCCTGTTGTTTTCCACATAGTTGTCATCCGCCAGAAGCTGTTTTAAATGTTCGCTTTTGGTGGTCTGGTGGATGTTGGTATCAGAGAAATAGTCTGCGTTGCGTATGATGTTTCTGGCGATCCGTTTGAAGGATTCTGTGATTTCAATATTTTTCACAATAGTGTTGAAAACGGAAAGAGCCTTTTTATCGAACGCATCCTCCGGTTCGATCTTTCCGATAACCTTCCGGGTTTTCTCTATCCCGGCGAGGTTGTCATCAAGGTAGGGGCCCAGTGCCTTCTCGATTGTTTTATAGTCCATTTTCTACCTGTCAGTTCGGTGTGTTTTTACCGTTAAACACGGTTTTGTCAATTACGATTTCCACCGTTTCCTTTGCAATATGGTTGACGGTTTTAAATACGTTCAGGCCGGTGACCGCACTTGAAGGAAACGATTTTGCTTTCAGTTCCGAGTTGAGCTGTTCTTCCATGTCTTCAATTTCGGCAAGGGGAATCATGTTTTCGTCAAGATCCCGCTTGTTCCACTGGAACATCAGCTTGACATCGGAAAGGCTCCGTTTATGAAACTTGAGGTTTTCCTTGAGGTTTTCAAAAGATTCGATGTTGGCTTCCTGCCTTGATGCCAGTGAGTCTGCAACAAAGACGATACCATCGACCCCTTTGAGAACCAGCCTTCGGGTGGACTCGTATTTGACCTGTCCCGGCGTGGTATACAGCTGAAGTTTTAAATCAAAACCGTTGATTTTGCCCAGGTTGATAGGGAAAAAATCAAAGAACAGGGTCCGGTCTCCTTTGGTATCAATGGAAACAAGCTTGCTTGTCTGCTGTTCCTCATTTTTCTGCAGCCGGTTGTGAATATATTCAAGATTGGTTGTTTTGCCGCTTCGGCCCGGGCCGTAGTAGACAATTTTCACTTGAATCGTTTTTTCCTTCAAATTGACAATTGCCATAATCAGGCTCCAATCAGTGAAGTAATCTCTTTTTGAATATTTTCAATTTTAAGCCTGAGAAGTCCAAGGGAAAGGTAGGGTTTAAAAAGGACGATCATTAAGATATCAGGCGTAATTTTGGCAAAATGAATATTTTCATTGTTTCCCCTGTGAAACAGCAATGAAAAATTGTCCTCGTTGATAAGGGTGGCGATTTCTTTTGTCGCTGCATAATTGGCAGCGGAGAGAACCGCAAGTGTGTCCCCGTCAAAGTTTTCCTCTCCGATCTTGAAGAGCAGATTACCTCCCATATCCGTGAGCAATGCATAAGTTGCGCCGGATTCATCAATGAATCTGCGTAAAACCTCTTCAACTTTATCAGCACTTTCTTCGTTGATAATGGTGTTCATAGTCCCTTGGTATCCTTTTTGTGAAACCTGGTGGTTAAAGTTTGTAAGGTGAATGCAATTCCCTCCTCCTCACCGGATGAATAACAAAGCCCTTGTGGGATGTCAAGCACAAAAAACTTCTCAAAACTCAATCTGCGGGTTATCGGTACCCCTCCAGTATGGTATCGAACCGGCCGCTTGCTTTGACCGCATCAAGGGCATTCTGAAAACGGTTGACCACATCATCTTCTACATTTTTATTAAACGCATAATACAGGTCCCCTTCCTGGATGGTGTGCGCGGATGTATAGTGGTGACTGTTAAACCCGTACAAACCGAGCATCCACATGGCCGCGTGTTTTCCGTATGCCATCGCATCTGCATTGTTGCGGTGAAGGTCCATTATGCAGAGTCCGGGAAACGGTCTGTCGATCATGTTGTCGGCGGGAACGCCGGCGGACTGAAGCATCTGTTGCGCCACATCGTCATGAACCACCGTTACTTTGAGGTCCTTTTTCATGATATCGTCTGTTCCGGAGATGGTGATACCGCTGTCTTTTTTTACGATCAGACAGAACTGGTTGGAGGCGATGGGGCCGGCCCATTTGAAAAGATCCTCCCGTTGAGCGGTCCGGGTGGTGGAAAACAGCATGTTGCCGGGCTGGTTTTTGGCCTGCTGATATACCGTGGACCACTGCTTGAGCTGGATGTCGGATCTTTCAAGATCGGAGCCCATTTCATCGGTGACTTCAAGCAGAAGATCAACGGATATCCCTTTTGTTCGGTTTTCTTCTTCATAGTTGAACGGGGGGTAATACTCGGTGAGTATGTTCAGGTCGTCAAATCCGTCCGCGGATGCCCCGGTTGCCCCCACAAGAACAAATACCAGGAAAACCGCCGTAAGTAATTTTTTGTACATAAGTAAATCATCCTTTCTGTTTCGGTTAATCAATCTATATAAAACAATGAAATGTTCTTATATCAAAAGGATGTCAGGTTATCAAGGACAGGACGTAATTTATCCGCTTTTTCGGGTGGCCTGTTTGAAAGATACGGTCTGTCCGGCGATAAGATCGGCAAGATCCGCTGACTCCGCATGTTCTTCGATGGTTTTTTCAAAGGCGCTGCCGATAACCACACCGTCGGAAAAAGCGGAAACCTTTCTCACATGTTCGGGGGTTGAGATCCCGAACCCCGTGCATACAGGAAGTCGGGTGTGTTTTTTAAGCATGTTCGCCTTTTGTTCCGTCAATCGGGTCTCCAGGCCTTTTCCGCCGGTGACGCCGGTCATGGAAATCAGGTACAGAAAACCGGAGCCTTTTCCAGCGATCATTTTCATGCGGTTTTCGTCGGTGGTGGGGGCGATAAGATGAATCAGGCAAAAATCCCTGTTTTGAAAATGACAGGTCAACTCATCTGATTCCTCCACAGGCAAATCAACCACAAGAACGCCGTCCGCTCCTGCTTCGACGGATCTTTCATAAAAATCGGCCGATGGGAACCGGTAGATCAGATTGTAGTAGGTGAAGAGAATAATGGGAATATCATATGAGGCTTTCAGCCGCTGTGTCATATCAAGAACTTTGGAAATTGTGACACCGTTTTGCAGCGCCCTCATGGAAGATCTTTGTATGACAGGACCGTCTGCAGTCGGATCTGAAAACGGAATGCCCAGTTCCAGCACATCCAGTCCGGATTCAATCATGGCGCAAAGGAGATCGTAGGACCTGTCAATGTCCGGGTCCCCCGCACTGACGAATCCTACCAACGCTTTTTCCTGCTTTTCTTTCAGTTCTGTGAATTTCCTTTCAATCGGTGTCACGATGATTTGCTCCTGTCGGTTGAATATATGTAAAAACGGTTTCAAGGTCCTTGTCCCCACGACCGGAAAGGTTGATGATCACAACAGAATCCCCGGGCATTGCTTTGGCTTTTTCAAATCCCAGATAAAGCGCATGCGAACTTTCGAGAGCCGGTATGATCCCCTCGTTTTCACATAACATTTGAAAGGCGCGCAAGGCGTTGTCATCGGTTACACTGGCGTACGCCACCCGCAGGGAATCTTTCAAATAGGCGTGTTCAGGACCGACTCCGGGGTAGTCGAGTCCGGCTGAAATCGAATGGGCTTCCTGTATCTGTCCGTAGTCGTCCTGGAGCACATAGGATTTGGAACCGTGAAGAACTCCTTTTTCCCCGTGCCCGAGTGTGGCCGCATGTTTTCCTGATTCAATCCCCTGGCCGGCCGCCTCCGCCCCGGCCATTTCAACCGGGTCTTCCAGGAATGGATAGAAAAGGCCCATGGCATTGGACCCGCCGCCCACACAGGCCACCAAAAGGTCGGGCAGCTTGTTTTCCGCTTCCAGGATCTGCTCTTTGGCTTCCTCTCCGATAATTTTCTGGAATTCGCGGACCAGTAAAGGGTAGGGGTGGGGACCGGCCACTGATCCGATTACGTAGAATGTATCCTCCACCGTTCCGGTCCAGTATCTCATGGCCTCGTTCATGGCGTCCTTGAGTGTTCCGGTTCCGGAATCCACAGGCACCACCCGCGCGCCCAGAAGCTCCATCCGTTTAACGTTGGGTGCCTGCCGCTCAATATCTTTTACCCCCATGAAAACCGAGCACTCCATTTGGAACAGGGCCGCTGCCGTAGCGGTGGCGACACCGTGCTGTCCCGCCCCGGTTTCGGCGATCAGCTTTCTTTTGCCGCTGAAATGGGCCAGAAGGGCCTGGCCGATGGTATTGTTAATTTTGTGCGCCCCGGTATGGGTCAGATCCTCCCGCTTGAGGTAGATTTTTGCCCCACCGAGCACATTTGATGTGTTGCACGCATGATACAGCGGAGTAGGGCGGCCTGCATAGGTTTGTAAAAGCCTGTTCAGTTCCCTGGTAAATTCCGGTTTGCGGCGGAAATGTTCAAATTCCTCTTTGAGCTGCAAAAGGGCGGTCATAAGGGTCTCTCCTGCATACATGCCGCCGAATTCGCCGAAATGGCCGCCAGGATCCGGCAGTCCGGATGTGTGATTCATTTCAATCTCCTGTGTGTCTCATATTTGTGTTCCGGATAAAGGCTTTCACCTTTTCCAGGTCCTTGATCCCCGGAGCACTTTCCACTCCGGAACTGATATCCGCGCCTGCGGAACCGCTTTGTTCAAGGGCGGCGCGTACGTTGCCCGGTGTAAGGCCGCCTGCGACTATCACAGGCGTTTGCGACCGGATCCGGGCGGCTTCCGCCCAGTTCCATTCTTCCGCGTTTCCGCCGGGAAGAGCGCCCGCACCACATTCGGCAAGAAGATACGAGGCCTTTGCCCAGGCGGAAGCGGATTCCAAAAACGGCTCTTTCCCGGCAAACACGGCCTTGATCACGATAACGCCCTGCCGGGCCAGTTTCGCAACAAGTTCCGGCTTTTCGCTGCCGTGCAGCTGAACCGCCTGCAGCGGAATCTTATCGACTTTTTCCATGATCCAATCGTATGTTTCATTGACAAACACCCCGGTGGCAAGAGTTTCCTGTCCCAGCACACGGGAAATTTCCTTTGCTCGATCGTCTGATACGTATCTCGGGCTTTTTTCAAAAAATACGAGACCCACCGCATCCGCTCCCATTCTTGCGCAGGCGCCTGCAGCCGCAGGGTCGGTCAGGCCGCAGATTTTAACAAACGGACGCTTTTGGGCTTTTTTCAGGTTGTATTCAGGCATAAGACAGCAACTCTTTTATAAAAGTTTGCGGGTCCTCAGAGGTGACAATGCTTTCGCCGATCAGAAAATTGTAGATGTTCATATGAACGCCTTCTCTTATGTCCCCGGCGGAACGGATACCGCTTGCCTGGATTGGGATGTGGTCCTTTGTGAACAACGGAGCGATGCGCCGGGTGACATTGAGGTCGGTTTCCAGGGTGACGAGATTCCTGTTGTTGACCCCGATCACAGTGGCTCCGCATCGGTCCGCCGTTTCCAGTTCATGTTCCGAGTTGATTTCCACCAAAGGTTCCATGCCGGTTTCCCTTGAAAGATGGATATACTCGGCCAGCTGATTCGTCTCCAGCACAGTGCAGATCAGGAGGATGGAAGAGGCCCCTCTGTGACGTGCTTCATAGATCTGATATTCATTGATGGTAAAGTCTTTGCGCAGTACCGGCAAATCGGTGGCTTTCGCTGCTGCTTCAAGGTCTGTCAGGCTTCCTTTGAAATATTTCTGTTCCGTGAGAACGGAAACAGCGCAGGCTCCTGCTTTTGTGTACATTCCTGCAAATTCGGCTGCATCCAGGTCGGGCCGGATATCACCCTTTGAAGGAGACGCCTTCTTAATTTCGGCAATGATGCCCGGCTTTTCAAGCCCGCTTTTTTCAAGGGCAGCCTTGAAATCGGCTGCCGGCTGCATTGTTTCGGCCTCCCGCCGGATTTCTTTGAGCGGCAGCCTTGCGGCTGAGGCTTGAACTTCCTTTTTTTTATATTGGGTCACTTCTTTTAAAAACCCATCCATACCCATATCAGCCGTTCTCCTGTGAAAATTCGATAAGCTGTTCCAGTTTTTCTAAAGCGCGTTCAGAATCAATGGCTTCTTCGGCAAGCCTGAGGCCCGCCCGGATATGATCCGCCCGGCCTGCGGCCACCAGAGCGGCTGCTGAATTGAGCAGCACAATGTCCCGCCAAGGGCCTTTTTCCCCTTTGAGAACCGCACGGGTAATGGCGGCGTTTGTTTTGATATCTCCCCCCTTGATTTGTTCGGGATCCACAAAATCGTCAAAATATTCCAAAGGATCCAGGTCATAAGACCTGATCATTCCGTCATTGAGTTCTGTTACCCGGGTGGGAGCGGTGGTGGTAATTTCATCCATACCGTCATGCCCGTGAACCACAAACGCCCGGCGCGCCCCCAGCAGTTTCAGGGTGGCGGCAAACATTTCGGTGAGTTCAGGCGCGTATACACCGAGGAGCTGGCAGCGGGCCGCGGCCGGGTTGGTCAGGGGGCCGAGCATGTTGAAAATACTCCGGATGCCCACTTCTTTTCTGGCCCTGGCCGCATGCCGCATGGAGCCGTGAAACCTCGGGGCGAACAGAAACCCGATTCCCAGTTCGTTCACCGATTCCTCCACAATTTCCGGGTCCGTGTCGATCCTGACACCCAGATACTCTAAAAGATCGGCACTGCCGCACTGGCTGGAAACGCTTCGGTTTCCGTGTTTGGCAACGGTTACGCCGCATCCGGCCACAACAAACGCCGTGGTGGTGGAGATGTTGAACGTACCCGTGGCATCCCCGCCGGTTCCGCAGGTGTCCACTACCGTACCTTCAACTGCCTGGATCCGCTCCGCCTTGGTTCTCATGGCCCTTGCGGCGCCTGCAAGCTCTTCAAAGGTTTCCTTTTTGGTGGAAAGGGCGGCCATGAACGCGCCGATTTGGGAATCGGCAATTCGGCCGGAAAAGATTTCACTCATCATGAAGGTCATCCTTTCCTGGTCCAGGTTCTCCCCTGATATGATTCGTTTGAGTTGTGTGGTGAATTCCATGTCAGACTCCTTTGATAAAATTCCGTATCAGCCGTTTGCCCACAGTGGTCATGAAGGATTCCGGGTGGAACTGGACTCCCTGGGTGGGATGCTCTCTGTGTCTCAGTCCCATGATCTCGCCGTCTTCGGTTTCCGCCGTCACCGTCAGGCAGGAGGGAAGATCCTCCCGGGATACGGCCAGGGAATGGTACCGCATGACGGAAAACGGTTTTTTGATGCCGGTGTATATATGCGCTCCGTCCGTTGTAATGGTGGAGGTTTTGCCGTGCATGATCTGTTTGGCATGGATGATGTTGCCGCCGAAAGAAGCCGCTATGACCTGGTGTCCCAGGCATACCCCCAGGATGGGAATCCGGCCGGAAAACCGTTTGACCACTTCCATGGAGATCCCGGCGTCTTCCGGCCGGCCCGGTCCCGGGGAAATTACAAGGGTGTCGGGCGCAAGCTTCTCAAGTTTTTCCGGATCGGTTTCATTGTTTCGGAATACTTCAACCTCTGATCCGGTCTGCAGGATATAATGCACCAGGTTGAACGTAAACGAATCGTAATTGTCGATCACTGCTGTTCTCATGATGTTCCTCCGTGATTTCCGGCAGCCAGTTTCAATGCCGCCTCCACGCTTTTGGCCTTGCTGAAGCATTCGGCCAGCTCTTTTTCAGGATCTGAATCGTATACAATTCCCGCGCCGGCCTGCACGGTGAGCTTGCCTCCTGCCATAACCGCCGTGCGGATGATAATGGCCAGATCCATGTTGCCGGAAAATGAAATATATCCGGCTGCTCCCCCGTAAGCGCCCCTCGGTTTGGGTTCCAGGGATGCAAGAATCTCCATGGCCCTGATCTTGGGAGCGCCGGACAATGTGCCTGCGGGAAATGTGGCCCTCAAAAGATCAAATGCGTCCAGTTGAGGTTTCATGTCGCACACAATATTGGAAACCAGGTGCATCACATGAGAGTACCGTTCAATGAACATGGTGTCCGTGACCTGAACCGACCCGGCCTGCGCCACTCGTCCCAGATCGTTTCTGCCCAGGTCCACCAGCATCACGTGCTCGGCTTTTTCCTTTTCGTCGTTGAGCAGCTCGTCCGCAAGCAGCCGATCTTCCTGTTCGGTTGCGCCCCTCGGCCGTGTTCCTGCGATGGGACGGAGCGTTGCAGTCCGGTTTTCCAGCCGGACCATGGTTTCAGGCGATGATCCGGCTATGGCGACGTCTCCGAAATTCATGAAAAACATGTACGGGGAAGGGTTGATGTACCGCTGGGCCCGGTATACCATGACCGGGTCCGAAGGACATCTGCAGGAGAACGGCTGGGAATAAACCGCCTGGATGATGTCGCCGTCAATGATTCTCTGTTTGATGGTTTTCACTCCTTCCAGGTATTCGGTTTCCGGCACTTGTGGCCTGATCTCGCTTTTTTGTTCCTGAAGGGTTTCCGTTTTCTGAACAGGGATTTCAATGGTGCGGATCATTTCGTCAAGGCATGACCGGGCGTCGTCATACACCGTCTCAGGATTGCAGCCGGATTCAAGATAGCAGATTTTCATGCAGGTCAGTGTATGTTTCATATTATCGAAGACAATCATCTGTTCGGGAATAATAAACCCTGCATACGGCTGATTTTCAGGAAGATGCACCGGGATGTTCTCGAAAAAGGAAACCATCTCATAGGTGAAATAGCCGGTAAGACCGCTCCAGAATCGAGGCAGCCCCTTGACCTCGGCCGGGGCATACCGGCTGAGAATTTCCTTTAAAACGCCCAGAGGATCTCCGTTGTGCCGTATTTGTTCCGTCCCGGACGGCCCTTTGATTTCAATTTCTTTTGAAAAGATTCTAACCATTGAATGGGCGCGGATGCCTAAGAAACTGTATCTTGCCCACCTTTCCTGGCCTTCCACGCTTTCGAGAAGAAAAACCGGGCGTTCGGGCCTGTAAAATTTCTGAAGAAGAGAAACCGGGGTTTCCGTGTCCGCCAGCACATCAGCGCATACCGGAATCACATTGCTGCTTTGTGCAAGCGTTTTGAAGTCGTTTTTTTCCGGGTATCTTTGTAAAATCATATTCCTTTTTCCAAATTCTTTCTCTCTATTATGACGGCCTTGGATGCACGGCATCCCGGCAAACCACGACACTTGAGCGGGAAAGCTTCAAGTGTCAAGTTCCCTGTAAAAAAAGACCGCGAAAGCTTCAGCCGCCGCGGTCTTTATCATGGATAGGGTAACAGGAACAATATTCAGACAGCGGCTCCTTTGCGTCGGCGCCACCACCGGAATGCCGTCTGCTTAAAAATTTTTGTATCCAATTTTTCCGTCACGTCTATTCCTTTTGTCTGCTTTCATAATCGAGATGAAAGAGTAGAGGATCTTTTGTTCTTTGTCAAGAAAAATGTTTCTATATGGAGAAACATTTTTTCCGCCCTGACATTTTGCAGTGTATATGGTATAGAGGAAATCAGTTTTTTACGTAACAAGGACATGTTTTTCCGCTATTCGGAAAGAAAGGAATGCAATGAGAATACTGATGCTGCTCGGAAGTCCGAAAAAACACGGCAATACCGCTACTGTGCTTGAGTTCATGAAAGCGGAGTTTGAGAAGACGGGAAATGAAGTCGACTCCGTCTACTTGAATGCCAAAGAGGTGAACGCCTGCCTCGGATGCATGAAATGCAAGGAGGTCCTTGACCGGCCCGGATGCGTTCACGATGACGACGGTCCGGAAATTTTTGAAAAAATGATCCGGGCGGACCTTGTGCTCTTTGCCTCTCCTCTCTATTTCTGGGGTTTCACCGCCCAGACCAAGCTTGTCATCGACAGAAGCTACAGCCTTGTGACCAACTACAAACGGCCGGACCATACCTCTCTTGTAGAAGGACAGCGCCATGCGCTTTTGGTGACAGGGGGCGGAATATATGAAAACAACGCGGAACCCGTTTTTACCGCATTCGACAAACTCGTGGAATTTTACAAAGGCACAAACGCCGGATCCCTGTTTATCGGCGGATGTACCTCTCCGGAAGACATGGAGGATGATGTCGGAAAACAGGCGATTTCTTTTGCCCGAAAGATCGTCGAGTAAATCCCATGTGCGGCATCCACGGTATCATTTCCCCCACCATGCCCGAGAAAGAAATCCTGCGCCGTCTTGCCCGGATGGGAGGAATCCAGCGGCACAGAGGGCCTGATGATGAAGGCGGGCAGGTGTTTTCCGGTCCGGGCAGGAAGGCGGGGTTCGGTTTCGTCCGGCTGTCGATTCTGGACCTTGAAACCGGGATGCAGCCCATTGTATGCGGGATCGACGGATCCGCCATCATCTGCAACGGACAGATCTACAATTATATGTCGCTGAAAAACGAGGTGGCGGGTCAGCCGTTTGTCACAAGCGGAGATATCGAAGTGGGACTGCATCTTTTCCGGAAAAAAGGGGTGGATTTTCTCAATCACCTGAACGGGATGTATGCAGGTGCGATATTTTCCAAAACAGAAAACCGGGTGATCCTGTTCCGGGACCGGTTCGGGATCAAACCCCTTTACTATACCCTCAAAGGCGGGGACCTGTTTTTCGCCTCCGAAATCAAGGCGCTTTTCGAAGCAACCGGGGAAAGGCCGGTATTCAACCGGAAGGCTCTTCCGAAATTTTTCACTTACCGGTATATTCCCGGAGAAGAGACCATGTTCAAAGGGATATGGAAACTGCCCCCGGCCTCGTATATGCAAGTGGATCTCAGAACCGGGGATATGTCGGTGAAGCGGTACTGGGAATACCGGTTTGACCGGGTGAATTATTCCCTGTCAATGGATGAGGCTGCAGAGGAGTTCTTTGGGATTTTTTCAGATGCCGTGGACCTGAGACTCAATGCGGATGTGGAGGTGGGTTCCTTTCTGAGCGGCGGAATCGATTCTTCTGCCGTGGCTTCTCTTGCTGCGGACCGGAAAAAAGACATCAACCTGTTTACCATCTTTTTCAAAGAACACGGATACAGTGAGCTTCCGCAGGTTCAGCAGTTTCTTCAGGCTCACAAGGACCGATTCAGTCAGGCGAGACTGAATACCTCCCTCTGCTCGATAGAACTTTTGGAAGAGCTCCCGTCCATCATCCAATCCGTGGAAGAACCCATTTCCCTGGGCACACTCCTGCCCACCGACCAGGTTTGCCGGTTGGCAGGGGAACATCTCAAGGTGGTTGTGACAGGGGAGGGCGCGGATGAAATTTTCGGCGGATACCGAAAATTCCTGCTTGAATCGGCCGCAGCCTCGTATGACAGTATTTCCGCAGAAAGACAAAAACAGCTCAAACAAATGTATCCAGAGCTTGAAACGTACCTTGCCGTCCGGAACAAAGATCCGTTTAAGCGATATATACAAAGTGAGTCGTTGTTTGACCGTTCAAAACTCAAGAGGCTGATCGGAACCGATGAAGGAGGCGATGTCTTTCCCATGGATGCCCGGCCCGCTCTTTCCGGCAGTGAAGATCCGCTGAATACGGCTCTGGCGCTGGAATCCAGGTCAAGATTGCCGGATTACGTGATCCTGCGGCTGGACAAACTCTCCATGCGCCACTCCCTGGAGACACGGACCCCGTTTCTTGATTTTCGCCTTGCTGAATTTGCCGCCACATTGCCTCCTCAGTTCAAGGCCAATATTGAAAAGGGTGTGGAAAAGTATCTTCTCGGATATGCGCTGGGCAAATACAACATACTTGACCGGACCACGGCCGGCAGAAGGAAACTTCCGTTTACGATTCCTCTTGCCCACTGGCTGTCGGATCCCTCGAGTCTTCCCGAACCTTTGCGGGAAGTGGTCTCCGGAAATGTTATCAAGGAACAGGGGCTGTTGAATCCGGACATTTTGGCCCATGATCTGAAACATATTTCGATTTCTCAAACCGATCCCAATACACTGGTCTCTGCAGCAGACCGGGTGTTCGCAGTAATGATTTTTACATTATGGTACAATGAATTCTTTTACACATGGAAACGTTAAATCATGCCGGAAAATGAAACCCCTGAATCTCTTGTGGAAAAATTCACCCCGCTTTTAATGGATACCATTGAAAAGCGGATGCCCCGGATAAAACAGACATTCGGTTTTGAATATGAGTTTATGCCGGATCGGATTCTCGATCTTACGGACATGGAGGATCTGTACGCCTTTCTGCACAACCGGGGTTTTGAATGTAAAGACGGGGCTTTTGTCGACAGAGGCGGCATGGTGGTTACCTTTGAGCCGGGCGGGCAGATTGAATACCACAGCGTGCCGCTTTTGAAGGAGGACAGTAAAGCCTTTTCAGAGGCTCTCGAGGAGATCCGGTGGATCAATGAGATCATTGAAAAGCATCTCGGTATCCGGTATATTCCCATTGCCTATATTCCGGGAAGGGGAGATGCGCCGTTGTGTCTTACGTCCGAACGATACGTCAATCTGCACAACCGTCTGGGCCACAGCGGTAAAAGGGGCAGGGAGATGATGAAAGGGACCGCATCCATTCATCTTCATGTGGTGATCCGGTATATGGAGGAGATTGTGCCTCTGTTTCTGAAGCTGAAACAGCTGGTGTTTTCCGATCCATTCGCTATGTCGGACCAGCGGCGAAGTATATGGGATCAAACCGATGCGTGCCGGTGCGGCCTGCCGTTTGGCCCTGTACACAAAACAGACGAGCCGGGCCGGGTGATAAGAGAGTTTGTTACTGCAGCGGTCCACGCGGATGTGCTGGGGGAGGAAAGGCCGTTTTATCAAATCCGGGATCAAAGTTTCGACAACTTTTTCTCCCATTTTACAACGATTTTTACCGATATCCGGCTGAACGCCAAAGGACCGACACTGGAGCTCAGGACACCGGACAGTGTTCCGTTTGAACGGTTCGAAACCATGTGGTATGATTTCATGGACCGGATGAGTGACGTTGAGTAACATTCATGGCCTGAGCGGCCACAACAAATGAGGAAAGCATCGGCTGTCAGAGGTCGGGGGTCAGGTTTTAGCTAACGCCTGATACCTAACTGCTTTCTTGTAAAAAAAGGAGTCAAC
>CAYFVA010000021.1:0-19687 GCA_964346265.1 uncultured Desulfobacterales bacterium | reverse complement strand
CGGCTCAAAAACCAGCTTAAAAGAACGGAAATAATTTGTTGCGATCGTCCTGACGGGTTTACCCTGCCGGCTTTTTTCGGTACACTGGTTGCGGACACTACGAAAATTTATCATCAGGGAAGGGAAATGATGGACTGGTCCAATGAGTTGGACGGCTTTGATCCGAATGCCGAAAAATGGTTCGATCCGGGATCGAACCTGATCCTGGATTTTCATGGAGACCCACGGAATGCCGAATTTGTGCTTTTCTCGGACGGGAACCATCACATGGCCTTAAAAGAGACCATCGACAGGTTCCGGCAAAAAGTTATTGGTAAAACAGAGATCTTTTTCACCACCACCCCGCCGGCACCGCTGGTCCGTCTTCTGGAAGGGGAAAAGCTTCAGATCGGCAATCTTGTTTTGTCCTTGACACCCCATGTGTTCATGGGACCGGGCCATATACTCGACTCGCTTGTCCGGAAGGGATACATGGAAAGTTATGCCCCTTTTGTCCGCAACCAGGGCAGTGTCCTTCTGGTCAAAAAAGACAACCCGAAACATATCCTGTCGGTCCGGGATCTTGAAAGACAAGAGATCACTCTGTTCCTGTCCAACCCGGACACAGAACGGGCAAGCTTTGAAGGATACCGGGATACGCTGGTCAACCTTTCCGGGGATGGGGACTTCCTTGAGCGAATCCAGGTGACCTGCGGCAGAACCATCCACCATCGGGAAGCGCCGGAAGCCGTGAGCCATGGAGAAGCGGATGCGGCAATGCTGTACTACCACCTGGCCCTTCATTACACACGGCGCTTTCCGGATACGTTCGACATGGTGCCGTTGGGCGGAACCGCTGCACATCCCGACCCTGTCTCCGGGAATATCACCGGCACTACGTATGCCGGAAAAGTCTTGGACGGAGGACCACACGGAGAGCAGTTCCTTCAATTTTTACAAACGGATGAAGTAAAAGAAATTTACAGGCTTCACGGCCTTGTCCCTGTTTACGGATGAAAAAAATGAAAAAAATGACTCTGGTGTTCATACTGTTGGTGATTACGAACGGATTCTGCAGTGAAGCCGCCGGGTTCAGCCGGGTGGACGAGCTTCTGAACCGTGCAAGAAAAGGGGATACACAGGCCCAGGTGACGCTGGGCAAACGATACTTCCAAGGGGAAGGCGTTCTGAAAAACCCGGGACGTGCGGCATACTGGATCAAAACAGCCCATGAAAACGGGAGTGAGAAAGCGGAAAGGGTATGGAACCGCCTTGAGTTGTGGCAGTATCCGGTTGACCCGGATCAAGCCCATTCAGGGAAATCTCCTGAAAAACGGAGAAACCGAACCTACGTGGAACCCGTCACAGGCATGGAGTTCGTATGGATCGAGCCGGGGTGTGTCAGGATACGGCAGCCGGATGACCCGGATAAACAAAAGCGGGTCTGCGTGGACGGGTTCTGGATGGCAAAGTACGAGGTCACAGGTTCCGAATATGCCGACATCACCGGACGATATCCGTCCCGGTTCGGCAAAGACGGGAATCTCCCCGTGGAAAGCGTATCCTTTCAGGAAGCGGTTGATTTTGCCCGAAAGCTTGGAACAACGGGGCCGAGCAGCGGAAGGTTCGCCCTTCCCACCCGGGATCAGTGGATGTACGCCTGTTCCGGCGGCAGGCAGACCGGCAATACGGATCGGAAAAACAAGCCCGGCCGCATTTCTGCAAACTGCGGCACCTGCGTCCCGAACCCTTTCAGGGGCCGGACCGCGCCGGTGGGATCATTTGCACCCAACCGGTTCGGGCTTTATGACATGGCCGGAAACGTGGCGGAATGGTGCAGAACCCCTCATGAAGAAGACGAAAAAAAACGGCCGGCCCTGGGCGGAAGTTTCGCCTCCAATAAAAATGACATCTCATGTCTGTCCAAAAAGGAGTACCTTCCCGCCATAAAGAGTCCTACAATCGGGATCAGGCTTGTGAAAACCGAGTGAGAAAATCGGTAAGCTCTTCAAACCGGACCGGTTTCACCAGACAGTCTCCGATCCCGGTGAGAAAGACAAAGTTCACGGAATCGTTTTCCCTCTTTTTGTCGCCTTTTGCAGCCTCTGCCACTTCTTTTGCATCAAAGTCGAACCCGGCGGGCATGCCCAGATTCCGTAGAAGCCGTATGATCCGATCAAGATCTTTTTCGGGCAGAAACCCCTTTTCCGCCGAAAATGCGGCAGCCGCAGCCAGGCCGATGCTCACCGCGGTTCCGTGTCCGGTCCGGGCCACCTTTTCTATGGCATGTCCGACCGTATGCCCGAAATTGAGCTTCCGCCTTTCCCCTGCTTCCTCTTCGTCCTTTTGTACAATCTCCGACTTAATCCGCACCGAGTCCTCCACCACCCGGACAACCGCATCCGGGTCCAGGGATTTGAGACTCTCCATGTGGTTTTCCAGATAGGCGAACATGTCCGGATCCGCGATCAGGGCGTGCTTAACGATTTCGGCATACCCGTTGACAATCTCTTTGGGATCGAGGGTGTGCAAAAGATCAGGGTCGCAAAGAACAAAACCGGGCTGCCGGAACACGCCCACCATGTTTTTGTAAGAGGCCAGGTTCACCCCGTTTTTGCCGCCCACGCTCGCATCCACCTGGGCGAGCAGGGTGGTGGAGACAAACCCGAAATCCAGACCCCTCAAATAGGTGGATGCGGCAAATCCCGCAATATCGCAGACGATGCCCCCCCCGATCCCGAGGATGAACGTGTGCCGGTCCGCCTCGAGCCTCAGAAGTTCCCTGTAAATGGTTTCAACCGTGGCAAGGGTTTTGATTTCCTCTCCCGTGCCGATGGTAATCACCGGGCAGTCCGGGAACTTTCCGGCATAATGGTGTTTGACTTGGGTGTCGGTGATGATGACGGTCCGGCGGCCGTCCAGGTACAAAGCGGCATTGGAGAGGCTTTCCCCGATATGAATAACAGACCTCCCCATTTTCCCGTTGATTTCAAACCTTTTCATGAACCGTCCTTCAAAAGGGCGTGGATGGCGTTGATCTTTTTCATGCAGTTTTGAAACTGGTCCGGATACAGCGACTGGGCCCCGTCACTCAACGCTTCCTCCGGCTTGTGGTGCACCTCCAGCATGAGGCCGTGGGCCCCCACTGCTGCAGCGGAATAGGCAAGCGGGATCACCTGGTCCCGGACACCTGCGGCATGGCTGGGGTCCACGATGATCGGAAGATGGCTCTCCTTCCGGGCCGCCGGCACAACGGAAAGGTCCAGGGTGTTTCTCGAGTGTTTGACAAACGTACGCACCCCGCGCTCGCAGAGAATCACGTCGGTATTACCCTCTTCCATGATATATTCCGCCGCCATGAGCCACTCCTGGAGGGTGGCGGACATCCCCCTTTTGAGGATCACGGGTTTGCCGGATTTTCCTGCGCGCCTGAGCAGGCTGAAGTTCTGCATGTTCCGGGTCCCGATCTGAACGGCGTCCGAGTATTCTTCCACTGCATCAAATGTATCCAGATCCATGACTTCGGTCACAAAAGGAAGACCGGTTTTTTCCCGAACCTGTGCCAGGATCTTCAGGCCCTCTTCCCCCAGTCCCTGGAAGGAATACGGGGAGGACCTCGGTTTGAAAGCCCCGCCCCTGAACACGGAAGCACCGGAAGCGAGCACGGCCTCTGCTATGGCCGTGGCCTGGTCCAGGCTCTCCACGGCACAGGGTCCTGCGATCACCGGCAGCATATCCCCTCCGAAAACCGCATCCCCGATGGCGACTTCCGTATTCTCCATTTTAAACTCACGGCTTACCAGTTTGTACGGCTTTGTCACCGGTATCACTTCATTTACCCCTTCAAATCCGAGAAAGTGGCCGGAATCAACAGAGCCCTTGTTGTAGAGAATCCCGATGGACACCCGGTCTCCCCCGGATATGGGCCGGGCCGTATATCCCCTTTTTTCCGCGGCTGCCACAACTTCATCAATGTTTTCCCGGCTCGCGCCTTTTTTCATTACAATAAGCATTGGTCCTCCAATCATTTGTCAATCTGAAAACAGATGGATTCGTGTCATGCAAAAGGCCGGGTTTCCTTGTCGCCCTGAAACATAAAAAGGGCTGAAGGTAAAACCAGCAGCCCTTTGTCAATTCTGTTATTCTCCCGTTATCAGATACGAATCAGGCTGCCTGGGAACCCGGACCACCAATAAAACGGCCGGCCGGAACGAAGCTCTGCCCTGCGGCCGTATGCAGCCGTTTTCAGATCGTTCCTGTATTGCGCCTGATTGATATCCATACTGCTTTTCTTACTACAACTGTTGTATGGACTTGTCAACACAAAAAACATATTTGTCCCATATCCACATTATACCTTGACACATACCCGTCCATTTCTTATATATCTGTAACAATATCATCAGCTTTAAACAGTACGATTCAAGGTATTTCAGCAATGACGGACGAAAATCACATGAACACGGAGCCGCCGGTGAAACTCAAGGGGGTCGGAGGGGGATTATGGATCACCATTGATCCGGCCAGGCCGCAGGACTTGATCAAAAACGAAGTAAAAACGCTGTTTGAGCGACTCAAGCACCTGGCGGTCAATGCGGAAGTGGTCATCGATACGGGCGATGCAAAAGGGCAGGAAGAACTGATTGACGAGATAAAAACGTATCTTGTGGAGACATTTCATGTTAAAACGGTGAAAAAGCCGCCGGAAAAACGCTCCGTCCCGGTGGAACGGATCCGGCAGCGGGATCTGTCCCGGTCATTCAACCACCACAAAAGTGATGTGATGATGCTCAGGGGGCGTGTCCGGTCCGGCCAGAAAATCGAATCCGGAAAACATATCGTGATCGCGGGAGATGTGAATCCCGGAGCGGAAATCTCTGCCGGAGGGGACATCATCGTTCTCGGGCGGCTCAAGGGAAAAGTCCATGCAGGCATACCGGACAATCACGATTCCATTATATTCGCCATGGAATTCAACCCCACCCAGGTGCGGATCGGAAACATCACAGCCGCCGGGACCGGGGAATCATCGAAAAAAACCGCGGAGTTCGCAAGCATCGACCACGAGGGAATCGTGGTCCGGGAGTATCTCAAGGCCAATCCGTTCGGCAAAATGCCCTGGCCCGAGGTGATATAAGTCAATATTTTTAGCAGAGGTGTGAATTGAAAGGAAAAATCATCGTTGTAACATCGGGAAAAGGCGGGGTCGGAAAAACCACGGCCACTTCCGCCATCGGAGCCGCGCTCGCCCTGGAAGGAAACCGGGTGGCGGTGATCGATATGGATATCGGGCTTAGAAACCTGGATGTGGTCATGGGGCTTGAAAACCGGATCGTCTTCAATATCGTGGACGTGGTGAACAATAAATGCAAGCTGAACCAGGCCGCCATCAAGGACCGGCGCATCGACAACCTGTTTTTGATCCCCGCATCCCAGAGCGACAACAAGGACGTCTTGACCACGGCTGCAGTGGAACGGATTTCCGAAGATCTCAAAAACGAATTCGATTATGTGCTCATGGATTCCCCGGCCGGCATCGAAAGAGGATTTGAAAACTCGATCGTCGGAGCCAACGAGGCCCTGGTGGTCTGCACGCCGGATGTCTCTTCGGTCCGGGACGCGGACCGGGTCATAGGGATTCTCTATTCCAAGTCCCTGACCCCCAAACTCATCGTGAACCGGATCGAACCCCAGCGGGTGCAAAGAGGAGAGATGCTCAGCCATGAAGATGTGCTGGACGTCCTTTCCGTGGAGCTTGCCGGTCTGGTTCCCCTGGACGAATATGTCCTGACCGCCACCAATTCCGGAGCGCCCCTGGTGCTTCAGAACGATTCCAAGGCCGGCCAGGCGTTCAGGCGGATAGCAAAACGGCTGAACGGAGAGGAATCTTTACCGATTGAAGTCCCCACACATAAAACCAGCATGTGGAGCAAGATCAGCAAAAAGTTCGGAATGGCGAGATAGGAGGGCTCCATGTTTTACAAATTTTTCAAAAAATTCCACGGACAGGGCACGCAGAAGGATGAGGCAAAAAAGCGGCTTCACTTTGCACTGGTATATGACAAGCTGGAAATAAACGACAATACGTTAAAAGAACTCCAGAGTGATATTGTCGGCGTGATCTCCAAATACTTTGAAATCGACAAGGATGCCATCAACCTGGAAATCCAGCGGGATGAAGAATCTTCCGCCCTGGTATTCAATACCCCCATCCTAAACGTCAAAAGGAGCAGGGCATGACCCCGTGCTCACCCGATCCCCTATTTTCCTGAACTGCCCGGTACCGGGATTTTCCCGCCGGGCAGATGCTCTTATTCCTCTGTTTTCGCGATCCGTATCCCAAGCTCCTGGAGCTGTTGAGGGTCCGCCTTTGACGGGGCATCCGTCAAAAGGCAGGTGGCTTTCTGGGTTTTGGGGAAGGCAATCACGTTGCGGATGGACGTTTCTTTGCAAAGCAGCATGACCAGCCGGTCCAGTCCGAAGGCGATACCGCCGTGGGGCGGTGCCCCCGATTTGAGAGCGTCCAGCAGGAATCCGAACTTTTCCTCTGCCTCTTGTTCTTCAATCCCCAGGGCTTTCAACACATTCTGCTGAAGCTCGGGAGAATGGATACGAATGCTTCCCCCGCCGATTTCCATCCCGTTGAGCACCAGGTCGTACGCCCTCGATTTCACTTCAAGGGGAGCGCTTTCCAGCTTTTCGATATCAGTCTCAAACGGGGCGGTAAACGGATGGTGCAGTGCCTGGTACCGGTTTTCGTTTTCATCGTACTCGAGCAGCGGAAAGTCGGTAATCCAGACAAACCGCCGGACGTTGTCGTCCATATATCCGAGCCTTCTTGCAAGTTCGTTTCTAAGCTGTCCCAGGGCTTCATTGGCAATGTTGACCTTGTCCGCCACAAAAAACACGATATCCCCGACTTCAAGGTCCAGCCTTTCGGCAAGAAGCCCTTTCTCCTCTTCGGTGAAAAACTTGGCGATTGGAGACTGCCAGCCGTCCGTGTTGATCTTGATCCATGCCAGACCCCTTGCCCGGTACACGGCTGCAAACTCGGTGAGATCGTCGATCTCTTTTCTGGTAAATGTGGCGCATCCTTTGGCGTTGATTCCTTTGACCACCCCTCCTTGCTTGACCACGTCTGCAAACACCTTGAACCCGGCATCTTTCACGATATCCGAGATATTGACCAGCTCAAGACCGAACCGAAGATCCGGCCGGTCAAGACCGAACCGGGAGATCGCTTCATTATAGGAGAGCCGCTCAAAGGGTGTCTCAGGGGGATTGTCCGTCACAGCGGTGAAGATGGACCGGATCAGGCCTTCCGTGATCTCGATGATCTGCTCCTCGTTCACGAACGACGCCTCGATATCGATCTGGGTGAACTCGGGCTGACGGTCCGCCCGGAGGTCTTCGTCCCGGAAGCATTTGACGATCTGGTAATACTTTTCAAACCCGCTGATCATCAGCATCTGCTTGAAAAGCTGGGGAGACTGGGGAAGGGCGTAAAAGCCGCCCTGGTTCACCCGGCTTGGGACCAGGTAGTCGCGGGCCCCTTCCGGCGTGCTCTTTGTGAGAAACGGGGTTTCGATGTCCAGGAACCCCTGTTCGTCGAGAAAGTTTCTGGCGGCCCGGGCAACTTTGCTTCGCATTATGATATTGTTTTTCAGCCGGGGACGTCTCAGGTCGATATGCCGGTATTTCAGCCGGACGTTTTCAGAGGCCTCGGTTCTGTCTTCGATCTGGAAAGGCGGGGTCTCGGCCGCACTGAAAATCCTCAGCTCGTGGACCAGAACTTCGATCGCGCCTGTGGGCATCCTGGGATTGAGCATGTCCGGGGGCCGGTTTTCCACCCTTCCTCTCACGCCGAGCACATATTCGCTCCTTATGTCCTGTGCTTTTTCATGGACGGCTTCAGAAATTTCCGGGTTGAATACCACCTGGGTGATGCCTTCCCTGTCCCTGAAATCCGTAAAAATCACGCCGCCATGATCCCTGCGCCGCTGCACCCAGCCCATGAGCACCACTTCCTTTCCCACATCGCTTTCCCTCAACTGTCCGCAATCGTGGGTCCGCCTCATGTCTCCCAGTAAATCCGTCACTTGATACGTCCTTTTCGAAATTTCCTATGTATGATTGATGATCTTGTAAATTTCCGGCAGCGGATTGTCCGCATCCACCCGTACCTGCTCTTTTGTCTCCATGTTCCGCAAAATCAGCTGGTTTTCATCAAGTTCACTGTCGCCTGCGATCAGCACGAAATCCGCATTGAGTTTGTCCGCCCGTTTCATGAGGCTTTTCAGACTCCTGTCTCCGAAGTCCGTGTCGGTTTTCAGGCCGTCAAGGTTCATCCGGGTGCTCCAGAGATACGCTTTTTCCTTTGCCCGGCTTCCAAGGGCGATGATGAAAAGATCCGGCCCTTTTTCCTCCTGCGCCTGCTCCACTGCCGCCATGACCTCCACCAGCCGGTCAAACCCGATGGCGAACCCGATGGCCGGCATGTCCGGCCCGCCCATCTCCCGGACCAGGGCATCGTATCGACCGCCGCCTGCAACAGCGCTCTGGGCGCCGAGTGCGTCGGTCTGGATTTCAAACGCCGTCCGGGTGTAATAGTCCAGTCCCCGGACCAGGGATCTGTCCTGCACGTATTCAATCCCCTGCTCATCCAGCATCCTTTTGACCGTATCAAAGTGGGTCCGGCAGTTGCCGCACAGATGATCGAGTGTGGAAGGCGTCCCGACCAGCGCCTCTTGGCAGCCTTCGGACTTGCAGTCCAGAACCCGCATGGGGTTTTTGTAAATCCGCCTCTGGCAGTTTTCACACAGTTTCTCTTTCCGGGATTCGAGCACCGAAAGAAGGGCGTTCTGGAAATCCGGCCGACATTCCCTGCAGCCCAGCGAATTGATATGGGATTTCAGGCCGGAAAGCCCGAGCCTTTTGAAAAGGTGGGTGAGCATGACGATCATGCTGCTGTCCGCATAGGGCGATTCAATGCCGAAAATTTCCGCGTCGATCTGGTAAAACTGGCGGTATCGTCCTTTCTGGGGCCGTTCCCTTCGGAACATGGGGCCGAAGGTGTACAGTTTCCGAACCGGCTCCGAGGCGTACATCTTGTGCTGGATATACGACCGTACAATGGAGGCCGTGGCCTCCGGCCGCAGGGTAAGACTCCCCCCTTTGCCGTCCGGGAACGTGTACATCTCTTTTTCCACAATATCCGTGGCCTCTCCGATGCTCCTGGAAAACACCTCGGTTTTTTCCAGGATCGGCAGCCGGATCTCCCTGAAGCCGAAATCTTCAAACAGTTTTCTCGCTTCTCTTTCCACCTTCCGCCACGGAGTGATATCCTCCGGCAGAATGTCCCTGAACCCTCGTACGGTCTGCATAAATACTTGTCTTATAATATGTTTTTGTATATCAATTATGTAAAAATAAACCCTTTATATACCCGAAAGATTTGATTCAAGTCAATGGTTAAATTTCATGCGATCGATTCAGGAGAATAGGAATGAATCCTTGCCAAGAGAAGGGTCAAATGGTATTCATATTGTGAATACAGAGCATCAACCAACAGGGAGAATCAGATATGCAATCAAAAGTCACCACGTCCACACTGATGAAGAAAAAAGAAAAGGGAGAAAAGATTACCGCGCTTACGGCTTATGATTATACGTTCGCTCAAATCGTGGATCAATCCGGAATGGACATGATCCTTGTGGGGGACTCACTCGGCATGGTGGTCCAGGGAAAACCGGACACGCTGGCCGTCACCATGGAGGAAATGCTGTACCACACCGAAATGGCGGCAAGAGCATGTGAAAATGCAATGGTGGTGGGAGACATGCCGTTCCTTTCCTATCACGGGTCTGTGAACGAGGCGGTGCTGAACGCGGGCCGGTTTCTCAAAGAAGGGGGTGCTTCGGCCATCAAACTCGAAGGCGGGGCCGATGTCACACCTGTCATCGAAGCGGTCTCCAAAGCCGGAATCCCGGTCCAGGCGCACATCGGGCTCACCCCCCAGTCGGTCCACCAGATGGGAGGATTCCGGGTCCAGCGGGATGAAGAAAGACTGCTGTCGGATGCCGAAAAAGTGCAGGAAGCAGGCGCGTTTTCAGTGGTACTGGAAGGAATCCCGGCCCCGATCGCCCGGAAAATCACAGACACCCTGACGATTCCCACCATCGGCATCGGAGCGGGGGCCGACTGCGACGGCCAGATCCTTGTCATCAACGACGTGCTGGGCACAAGCGACAGGCGGCCGCCCAAGTTCGTCAAGCGATACGCGGACCTTCGCAGTGTGGCAAAACAGGCCCTTGAAGAGTATATTCAAGAGGTTAAAGAAGGGAAATTTCCGTCGGAAGAGTACCAGTACAAGTAATGAAAGGAAACGTGGTTTGAAGTATTCAATTATCGGATGCGGACGGCTCGGCGTCAACCTGGCGGCCTATCTCGCCAAAGCCGGGTTTGAGCCGGCCGGTTTTTTCAGCAGAAGCACAGAGTCCAGCAAAGCAGCTCAAGCAGCTGCCGGCGGACGCGGCCGGATCTTTCCCAGTGCTGCGGACGCCTGCCGAAATGCGGATGTGGTGTTTCTCTCCACCCCGGACAACACCATAGAACCGGTATGTTCGGATATGGCCGAAGAAAATGCATTCTCGGACAGGACCACGGTGTTTCACCTGAGCGGGGCCCTTTCATCGGAAATCCTCGATCCGGCGGCAAAGTCGGGGGCGCAGACCGGTTCGGTTCACCCGCTCCAGAGCTTTGCTCCATATGAGCCGAAGCCGGACAGTGCGGATTCCACCTCCCCGTTTGACGGCATCAACATATCCGTGGAGGGGACCGATTCTGCGGTAAAAACGGGAAAAACCATCGTGCAGGCACTTGGAGCCACCCATTTCGAGATCCCCACGGAGATGAAGACCCTGTACCATGCCGCTGCAGTGGTGGCGTCCAATTATCTTGTCACACTGGAGGATTTTGCTTTACACCTTCTGAAAAAAGCGGATCTTTCCGAAGAAAAGGGATTTGAAATCTTAGAGCCCCTGATCCGGGGGACATTGAACAATATTCGGAACAAGGGGACGATGGACGCGCTCACCGGACCTGTGGCCCGCGGGGATACCACCATTGTGGAACGGCACATCAAAGATATTGAAAAAAAAGCGCCTGAGTATGCAAAGCTGTACACCCTGCTTGGGAGACACACCGTAAACCTTGCGGAAAAAAGGGGCGAACTGGACTCCCAAACGATTTCGGATATGACGCGTCTTTTTGACTGAGCCCTTGTTTTTACCGAATTTCAGATTCTGTGGAGTTCCAGTGGGCTTCGGCCTTCTGCAAGGGTGGAGTTGACGTTCTCAAGCATGGTTTTGCTCGAGATCACTGCGGTTCCCTTTTTGTCGTCACTGATATCAAAGTATGTACGGGCGGTCGTTTTGATTTGGTCCCGGGTGATTGACAGCAAAGCAGCCTTGAATTTCCGGCGTTTTTCATCGGACAGGTTCATCAGACTCCGGTAGTATGCCTTCAACGATGCCGGACCTTCGGTTTCCGGCTTGTCAATGTCTGCGCATACCTGCAGCACAGCCTCTTTAATGTCGTCATCCGAATAGTCTCCGGATTTGATGAAATCACAGGCTTTGTCATACACATCTATGGTCCGGGTAATATTCGGATCCCGGTAAGAACCGAACGAAAAAATCCCCTCTTCGGTGTTGTACAGGGCGAATCCGCCGTATGCACCGCCTTTTTCCCGGATTTCCCTGTGAAGATACAGAGACCGGAGCAGCTTGCTTATAACGGCCAGGGCCGGGGCGTCCTCATGGGTGAGCCGAACGGTCTGAAAGGCCTGCCCAACGAACGAAACCGAGGTGTTCGTGCTCCATCCTTCATACGGCATCCCATTCTCAATGGGCAAATCAGGCATCTTAAAGCAATCGGCTTTTGCATTCTCAAGAGACTCTTCAATGGCAAAAATCCGGCTGTCTGCACGTTTAATGGCCTCTTCATCCCCGATCGCCGCCGATTTCATATTTCCCTTCCGCAAAACGGCGGCCGCGATTTTCTCCAGATCCTGCTGCAGGGTTTCAAAATCATATGTGCCGTTTTCCAGGCGCTCGGTCAAATCCTTGATAAACCGGTACTGGGAGATCCCGTTCCACATTTCGCTCATATGAGACACCGGGGTCAGCCGCCGGGATGCAAGATATATGGCGTACCGGTGCCCGTTGCCGACAATGGAGGATTCAAGCTGGGCCCGGTACTGGTACAGAAGGTTTTTCAGCCTCGTATGATCGGAAAAGTCCCGGTCCAGAACCAGCTCACCCAGTATGTCGAACATGGGGTCCGTGTTTTCAAAAAGCGCCTTGCCCTGGAATGTAAGAAACGATATGCAGTCCCCGTTATCAGTGAACTTCTTTCCGGCATGGGGAGAGAGGGAAACTCCTCCGGTATAAAGATCCATGAGTTCCGCCATTTCCGCGTAATCCCGTTTTGCGGTGCCGGCACCGGTGAAGGCTTTACAGAAAAAGGGAACCAGGGAAAGAAGATCTCTGTCGATCCGGCCGGTCCCCACCGGACTTGTGAAATAAAGGATACCGGATGTGGGTTTTTTGTATAAGGTGCTCACCCGGACACCATCGATTTCATCCGGGCGGATGATTTCCACTTCAGGCCGCACATCCGAAAGCTCCAGCGTCGGCAGGCAGGACGGATCTTCTTCTTTTTCCTGGAGTTCAGCCAGCGCCTTTGCGTCCCGCCGGATTTCTTCAATATCATCCGTGCCGAGCTGCTCCATAACAGATGCCAGCTCCTGCTCTTCCCTTTTTGTCTCCCTCTCCTCCATCTGCCGGTCAGGGGCCAGAGTAAACAGAACCCTGTGGGGGTTGTCGATAAAATACTCCCGGATTTTCTCCTCCAGGAATCCGCCCCTGTCCACAAGCTGCTTGAGTTTTTCAAGGTCTTTGTCGAAATTGATGCAATCCACCGGATCTCCCTCGTGGATCCACGGGCTGGAAAAAGTGAGCAGAAGCTTTATGCCGTATGGATAGGGCGTGTTGGTCTTCTCTTTTCTGTAAAATTCGATCTGATGGATGGCCGACTGTACCGAACGCTTGTCTATCCCCTCAGAGGCAAGATCTTCCAGGGCTTTGAAAATCAGTTCTTCCATCGGCTTGATCCCGTCCTCTGAAATTTCCTTGAGGCCGCAGGCGAACATGGTGTCCCTGAGATCGGCGTCAAACCCGGTTGTGTCGCACAGCTCAGACCCGAGTCCCGAGTCGATCAGGGCTTTTCGAAGCGGCGAGGAGGCATTTCCCAAAAGCACCTGCTCGAGAACGGAGAGCACCATGATTTCAAACGAATCCTTGATGTCCGTTGTCAACCAGGCCACACAGGCTTGATACTTTTTCCCGGGATCTTCATCCGCAGGCAGCGGGTAATGGCGCACCACCTCCCGGGGTTCGGACCACCTGGGCTGAGAAGGTACCGTCGTGTCCATATCCTTGTATTCGAATCTTGACAGCACTTTGTCGTGGATGAATTTCAGGTGGTCGGCAAGGTCCAGAGAACCGTAGCTATAGAAAAACGCATTGGCCGGGTGATAATATTTTGAATGAAAATCGATCAGGTCCTGATGCGTAAGGTTCGGGATTTCCGACGGCTCTCCCCCGGAATTGTGGCAGTAGGTGGTATCGGGATACAGCGCGCTGAGCAGAGAGCGGCCCATGACTTCCCTTGGAGAAGACATCGCCCCTTTCATCTCGTTGTAGACCACCCCTTTGTACACAAGCTCCATTGTCTCCCCGGACTCGTCTATCTCCAGGCGGTGCCCCTCCTGCTTGAAGCTGAGCTCGTCGAGTTTCGGGAAAAACACGGCATCCAGGTATACATCCATGAGATTGTAGTAATCTTTCCGGTTGCTGGTGGAAAACGGGTACATGGTCCAGTCGGATGCGGTCAGGGCGTTCATGAAGCTGGAAAGACCTCGTTTGAGCATCGAGAAAAAGGGATCCCGCACATCGAACTTTTCCGATCCGCAAAGAACGGTATGTTCCAGAATATGGGCGACCCCGGTGGAATCTTCCGGCACGGTTCTCAATGTGACACCGAAGGTATTTTCCCTGTCCTGGTTTTCGATATGAATATGCCGGGCCCCGGTGGATTCATGCTCGAGTTTGTAAATCACCGCGTCAATCTGTTCAATGGATTCTACGCTTTTCACGGTATACCCGTGAAGCCTGTCACCTGTCTGCATTCAAAAATCCTGTAATTAAGATGTTAGACCGCCTTGTATACGCCTCTTTTCACTTTTTCGATGCGTCCGATCTTGTCCAGCCGGTAAATGATATTCCTCAGTTTTTTGTCATCATACCCGCTTTTTGCTTTTAATGTCTTGAAATTGGTACCCTCGGGGAATTCAGCAATGATATTGAACACCACATCGGATGCACTTTTTCTGCTCTTTTCCTTTTTTTCTTTTGTTTTCGACCGTTCCGGGGCCTTTTGATAAACCAGCGCCTCCAGTTTGTCAAGTCTTTTGTGAAGCTCCCTGAGCTCCGATCCGGAGGGGATTTCAAGTCTGTCCAGTAATGTCCTGATGACCCCTTCCCAGCTGATACGCTGTTCCTGATTTTCCGTCATAATAATCCTCCGTTTTAAACTTTACAACTTTACAAAAAGTGAAACTTTCCATCAGCAAAATATTAAAAAAATATTACATCTCCCATGCCCGGCTGGTCTCGGCGGAATTTATATTCTTCCGGCTGTTTTTGCTGTACAGTGAAGTTGAATCTTATCGCAATTTGCAGTATATAATTATATCTAACTGAAGGTAACAATAAAAGTCAAGTAGCAATTGTATTTGATGGAAAAATTTAGTAAACAATGAAGAAAAATAGAGAGATTCCGAAGGAAAGATGACTCATCCGGCAAAAATTCTTAAAGAAAACAGACGGTTTGCGGAAAAAAAACTCGGACAGAATTTCCTTGTGGACCCGTCATCCGCCCGGATGATCGTACAAAGTGCCTGCATTGCGCCCGAGGACACCGTACTCGAGATCGGGGCGGGCCTCGGGGCTCTTACCATAGAGGCCGCCCGGAAGGCAGGAAAAGTCCTTGCAGTGGAAAAAGACCCCACACTTATACCGATTCTGGAAAACGAAATTACAATATCCGGTGCAGACAATATCCAGGTGATACAGGGAGATATCCTGACACTTGATATTGATACCCTGTCCGGTTCAAAAGAGCTTGTAATCCTGGGAAATCTCCCCTATAATATTTCGTCGCAGGTATTGTTCATGCTGGTGGAGAAACGGCGCTCAGTAAAAAGGGCTGTTCTGATGTTTCAAAAAGAGCTTGCGGAAAGAATCACGGCGCAACCCGGCGAAGCTGATTACAGCAGGCTTTCGGCCGTTATGAATTACTGCGGTGAAACGGAAAAAACAGCCGACCTCAAACCGGACCTCTTTTTCCCTAAGCCGGAGGTGAGTTCACGGGTGGTCCGTATCTCCTTTCGCCCGCCGACACTTGCCAGGGCACAGGAGACCCTGTTGTTCCGGATCATCAAGGCCGCATTTTCCAAACGGCGAAAAACGCTGAGAAACGCCCTTGCCGGCACGGAATTGAACATCGACAAACAGCAGGCGGAAAAATGGCTGACCGAATCGGGCATATCACCGGCAAGAAGGGCCCAGACCTTGAATTCCCGGGAATTTATGGCTCTTTTTCACAATTTTTCCGACAATTGATTTATATATTGAGGAATCCTTATGGTCAACAACCGAATGAGCATCGACGATCTCATTGAAATCGTTACCGAAGGCGGGAAGGTGAAAACCGGCGTGGACGTTTTCAATTCACACGGTGTACTTCTGCTTGACAAAAGTGTGACGGTGGACAGAGTCAAAACGCTCCAAGTCATAAAAGACAACGGAATCCAAACGGTACCGCTGAGTTCGTCAAAGGACAGCGGGGTCTGGGACAAAAGCGGGAACCCCGTCAATCCGGCAAGCGACGGATCCGGGGAAATGGAGGAACAGGAAGAAGAACAGCCTTTCACACCTCCTTCCACCGGAGAAATTGAAAAAAAGCTCTATGAAATCGAAGAGCTGAAAAAGACCGCAAAACTCAAATACGACGAGGCCAAGACCAGCATCAGAAAAGTGCTCGGAGACATTCAGAAAACCGGGGGCGAGTTCGATTACGACGAAGTATCCAAAAACGTGGGAGACATGGTTGAATTTCTCACGGTGAACGACAACCCCTTTTCTTATCTTACAAAGGAAATCTTCACCTATGATGAGTATCTCTACAACCATTCGGTGAACGTCTGCACCATCGGGACCGCGATTCTCCACCGATTCAACAGCCATTTCAGCAATGCGTTCAACGATTTTCTCGATTCAGGCGGCAGGGCGGCAAAGAATCCTTATGAAGAAGGCCCCGAAGAAAACGACGACTCGTTTGTCTTCTTTCAAAAAGAGGAAATGCAGGACATCTCCCTGGGATTTTTTCTCCACGATCTCGGCAAGGTCATGGTTTCCGAAGATATTTTGAACAAGAACGGTGCGTTAACCACGGCCGAGTTTGACGAGGTCAAAAAGCACACGTTCGAACACGGCATCCGGATACTGGAAAAGAACCGGATCAAAAACAGTGTGCTGCACAGTATCGTAAAGTATCACCATGCGCCGCTTTTCAGGGGGGAGGACCGATGCTACCCCGGGGAAAAGCATGCAGGAGAAATCCCGGTTTACGTAAAGGTCTGCAAGCTTGCGGACATGTATGACGCCATGACGTCCAAGCGGTGCTACAAAGAGGCATTCAACCCCATCAACGTCGTCACGGAGCTGTTCCGCAAGTACGCCCGTAAAAACAGGATTCTCCAGTTTCTGCTCCACTCCTTCGTCAAAAGCATCGGCATCTATCCCCCCGGCAGCATCGTGTTCATGAGAAACGGCCAGATGGCCTACATACTGGAAAGCACCGGCCCACTGGTCCTTCCGTTCACGGATGACAACCAGGCCCCGCTTTCGGCCAAGCCCGACCCCCTGGACATATCAGTATCCGGAAACCGGGAAGAGGTCCAGATCGATCACCGGCGAAGCGTGCAGACACCGGCGGAAGTTTATGATATGCTGCCCTCTTATCTAAAAGAGGTGGTTTCTAAAAGTGCGGATTGACAACTTGCCCCGGATTGTCTACAACTGCCCGGTATCGGATGAATATGGACATGATCAACCAAAAGGACTGTTTTTATGATAAGAGCGAACGACAATTACGGCAAACTCAAGGCATCTTACCTTTTTTCGGATATCCGGAAAAAAGTGGAAAAATACCAGAAGGACAACCCGGACAAAACCATTATCCGGCTCGGCATCGGGGATGTGACAAGGGCACTTCCTGACGCATGCATCAAGGCCTTTCACCGGGGGGTAGACGAAATGGCCTCCGATGAAACGTTCAAGGGATACGGCCCGGAAAAGGGATATGAATTTTTGAGGGAAAAAATCGCCCGGTTTGATTTCCAGAGCAGGGGAGCGGACATATCACCGGAGGAAATTTTCATAAGTGACGGGTCCAAGTGTGACACCGGCAACTTCCAGGAGCTTTTTTCCACAGACATCCGCGTGGCCATCCCGGACCCGGTATACCCGGTGTATCTCGACTCCAACATCATGGCAGGCAGAACCGGTGAATTTGAAAACGGCCGGTACCAGGGGATCCACTACCTCGACTGCACTCCGGAAAACGCCTTTCTGCCTGAACCGCCCCATGAGCCGGTCGATTTGATCTATCTTTGCTTTCCCAACAATCCCACCGGCACCACCGCCACCAGAGAAGATCTGAAAAAATGGGTGGATTATGCCAGAGGAAATAAGGCCCTGATTCTTTTTGACGCGGCGTATGAAGCCTTTATCCGCAACCCGGAAATCCCCCGCTCCATATACGAGATCGAAGGGGCGAAGGAGGTGGCCGTGGAATTCAGGAGCTTTTCAAAGCTTGCCGGTTTCACCGGCACCAGGTGCGCCTTCACCGTGGTTCCCAAAGAATGCATGATATACAGCGGCAGCGGGGAGCAAATCTCACTCAACGCGTTGTGGAACCGGCGGCAGAGCACCAAGTTCAACGGGGTGTCATACCCGGTGCAGAAGGCGGCCGAGGCGGTATATTCGGAAGAAGGACAAAAACAGGTCAAAGAGCTTGTCTCCTATTATCTTGAAAACGCCGACATTGTCACCGATGCCATGAAATCACTGGGGTTTGATTTTGTGGGCGGCCAGGACTCTCCCTATGTCTGGATCGACGGCAACGGACGGGATTCGTGGGAGTTTTTCGACATGCTGCTGACCCGGGCGGGCGTGGTCTGCACGCCGGGCGCCGGCTTTGGAAAATGCGGAACCCGATATATCCGGATCAGCGCATTCAACAGCAGGGAAAATGTTCAAGAGGCCATGGTACGGTTGAAAGAGGCCCTGTAATGGACCGTTTTTTCGAGGTTCAGTCCCTTGAGAAGGTCCTCGGGTATGCCCGGGATTTTCCCGTCAAAGAAAAGGAACGCGTTTCCCTGGACCGGGCGGCGTTCCGGGTGCCGGCGGAAGACATCGTTTCTGCCGAAAATGTTCCCGGTTTCCGTCGGGCCACCATGGACGGGTATGCGGTGTTTTCCGGCTCCACTTTCGGTGCCGGAGAATCAAGTCCGGCATGGCTTGAAATCAAAGGCACCATCCGCATGGGTGAAATCCCGGATTTCGAGCTTGCGCCCGGGGAGGCCGCGGAGATCTCCACCGGGGGAATGCTGCCCAAAGGGGCGGACAGCGTGGTCATGGTGGAACACACCGAACTTATCGACGATACATCCGTGGAAGTGTACAAGAGTGTCGCCCCGCTGCAGAATGTGATCGATGCGGACGAGGACTTTGCCCAAGGAGAAACCGTCATCGAAAAAGGGACACGGATACGGCCCCAGGAAGCCGGGCTTCTTGCAGCTCTGGGATATACAACCGTACCTGTATACCAGCGATGCAAAGTGGGCATCATTTCCACAGGCGACGAGATCGTGCCGGTGGAACAAAAGACCGGGCCCGGCCAAATCCGGGACATGAATTCGTACACCCTTGCCGGACTGGTATCAAAGACCGGAAACCTCCCGGTTCTTTACGGCATTGTACAGGACAGTTATGACGACCTGTACAGCGCCTGCGAAAAAGCGCTCCGGGAAACGGACATGGTGCTGATATCCGGCGGTTCCTCCGTGGGGACCCGGGATTTCACCATTGATGTATTCGAGTCTCTGGAAAACACGAAAATTCTCGTCCACGGCATTTCCATCAGTCCCGGGAAACCCACGATTCTGGCCGGCTCCGGTTCCAAACCCCTCTGGGGCCTGCCCGGCCAGGTCACCTCGGCCATGGTGGTGTTCCAGATCGTTGTAGTCCCGTTTCTCCACCGGATCAGCGGTCTTGGGGCGTATATGCAACACGGGCTGAAACTCCGCGCCCGACTGAACCGGAATGTCTCCTCGGTTCACGGAAGGCGGGAGTTTGTCCGGGTAAAGCTGACAACGAATGCGGACGGAGTTACAGCAGAGCCGGTACTGGGGAAATCCGGCCTGATCCGGACCATGGTCAGGGCGGACGGGCTCCTGGAAATCGGGGAAAATGAAGAGGGGATGAAAAAAGGGACACTGGTGGACGTTATTCCCATATAA
>CAYFVA010000020.1:0-19846 GCA_964346265.1 uncultured Desulfobacterales bacterium | reverse complement strand
CGTATGCGAATCCGTTTTCAAGGCTGCCGTAGTTGGGGGAGGGAAAATCGTAGAGGACCTCGCCCACCACCGCTCTCATACCGGATTTTGCGGCCGCATGCGCCACCTCATCTTCAAAAAGGTACATGTCGCAAAAGCAGGTCGTACCGGAGAGGATCATTTCAGCGCAGGCGAGAAGGGCGCCTGCATGGACCTTTTCTCCGGTCAGATTCGATTCGGCGGGAAAAATGTGTTCCTGAAGCCATTCCATGAGCGGTAGATCGTCTGCCAACCCCCTGAACAGTGTCATGGAGGCATGGGTGTGGGTGTTGACAAGGCCCGGCATGATGATTCCACCGTCTGCGTCCACCACACGGTCGGTCTCTTTGGCCTCAAGCGCCACCGATTTACCCACTTCCCGGATACAGCCGTTTTCCACACGGACGGCACCGTCCACGATTACCTCCATTTCTTCGTTCATGGTAAGAACGGTTCCGTTGGTCACAAGCAGGTTCATTGGCTCTCCTTCGGGCTTGGAAGTCTCTTTATCCAGCCGTTTTTATGTCGGCAAGAAAGGTTTGTTCAAATTCAGCCTCCGGAACAGGGCGGCCGAAATAAAAACCCTGCATGGACTTGCATCACTCTGTTTCAGGTTGTTTTACATTTCTTTAATGACTTTTTTTCCCGTTTTTGTCAACCGGTCTTCAGAGAAATCTCAGACCCTCCGCACTTGAAAAACCATTGCCGCTGCTAAAAATTAATAGCCGCTGCCCATCACATATCTTTCACCGAGAATTGCTGTCGTGAGAAGTCATCTCTTGAATTCATACGCAACAGAAGATATAGTATAAATTTTACATTTTATCTTTTTAAGAAGCCGCTGAATATGAATGTGGACTATATCAACCCGTTTATCAATTCCGCCATCAACGTACTCAATACAATGGCGGGCGTTAACGCACATCCGGGAAAACCGGCCGCTCAGAAAAACAGCCTGCAGCAGGGAGATATTCACGGCTTTATCGGACTTAACGGCCATGGGATCAAAGGGTTTTTGATCATCAGTTTCAGCCGTCCCTGTATCAACGGTATCCTTTCCCGGATCGGGGACGATGAAGAGCAGAAGTCTCCGCAGCATTTGACCGACGCCGTAGGAGAGCTCACCAATATGATTTCCGGGGGCGCCAAAGCCACACTCTCCAAAAAGGGTTTCTTTTTTGATGTGGCCGTACCTTCCGTCGGTACGTCACGTCCCGACATCCCGGATGGAATGAAGGGAACACCGGTGATCATTGTTCCGTTCAAGACCGGAACCGGAAATTTTTATATCGAGGCCTGTATTTCCAAAGTGGAGGAAGATTTCCGGGAAGACCACGGGCCCCGTATCGAGGTGCCCTGCGGCATGCTCACCGTGAAACGGTTTGCCGAAAAAACCGGTATGGGAGAGATCAAGGTGAGACGGCTTCTGAAAACCGGGTTTTTGAGCGGGACCATGGTCAGTCCGAAACAATGGCATATCCCCGAACAAGAGATTTCCAAAATACAGGTGGTAAAGAACGGTGCCAAAGCAGACGGTCATCCCGGATCACCCGCTGATGTGAGTGCGGATATGCTGGCCGGGTGCGTGTCCGTAAAAGAGTTTTCCGCCATGTCCGGCCTTGCTTCTCCCAAGATCAGGCGGTTTCTGCGTTCCGGTTTTATAGAAGGGTTCAGGGATTCCAACGCGGAGTGGCATGTCAAAAGGGACCAGATCAGTAAATTCATACGAAAATAGATCCCGGAAAAATGCATGCAAGCCCGCCCGGATCCGGGCGGACCCGGTCAGGCGGGACCGTTTTTATACGCCCGGATCAATGCGGGCGGAATTTTTTGCGGAGTAAACTCTTTGTCCGTGCATACCAATACAAACCGGGCGCGGTTGCACAAAAGGCCTCCGCTGTCTTTGTACATGGAATGGGCAAAAGTGATACTGCTGGTGCCGATTTTTTCGATCTTTGTGACAACCTCGACAAGGTTGTCATAAAACACCGGCGCTTTGAACTGTATGGATGCATCAAGAACGGCCAGATGGCATCCGGCTTCACTGCCGAGGCGGGTATACGGATACCCGCAGTCCCTCATGTGCTCGTCCCTTGCCTGGTTGTAAATATCAAAGTACCTGCCGTTGTATATGACGCCCCCGATGTCGATCAGGCTCAGCGGCACCCGGAAACAAAACGTATGAGTCGGATATGTCTGGGGATTTTCCATGAACACCCTTTCCACTGTATAATCGGTTGTAATGCGTTATCTGATACAAGTAATCCATTCCGGCGCACCGGTCAAGAAGGAAATCGGGTGACCGTTGACTCTTTCAGGGAAAAGCCGTATGCTGGAACACACGTTGAAACAAGTATGACCCGACAAAGAACAGGTGATCCATGACCCATAAAGATACCCACCGGTTTATCCACGAGTATACAGGGCTCGGGGCCTTCGGGCTCGACAGGCCCACAGACGAGGAGACGCTCCGGTTTTATCTGCAGAAATTTTCCGAAGACGCATTCATGGAAACACTGGTGAAACGTCTGTCCGACACAGAGCTTGAAGAGATCTACAATTTTATCCACAAATTTTTGAAAAAATACATATCCGAAGAGGAATACCACAACCTGTTTTTAAAGGACCGGTGATATGGAAAAGCAGAACGGAATAACAATTGTCTGCTTTTTGTTTTACTTACTATGATGAAACGGAATCCGGCTGCAAAATAACAGACTGGTTACAGGGAGGGCATGATTTGAAAAAAGTTGCGCATCTGAAAGACGGGCAGATTCTTGATATCATGAGTCGGCTGGATTTTTTTGACGCCTTCTCCAGGGACGAACTCAAAATTCTCGTGGACGTTCATTCAAGCCTGTTTGTTTATGAAAAAGGGGAGTATGTGATCAATGAGGGGGGAATGGGAAAAGCGTTTTTCATTCTGCTTTCCGGGACCGTACGCGTCACCAAGGGGGATGATGCGGTTCCGATCACACGGATTTTCCCCGGAGACTTTTTCGGAGAGATCGCATTTATCACCGGATCCAGACGGATCACCAGTGTAATCGCCAATGATACGGTGATCGTTATGGTGGTGGATCACAAGCTCCTTGAAAGTCTTCAGCCGGATATCAGAGAAAAAATCAAGGATAAAATCATACAGAAGTTGATTTCAAGACTCCGTAAAACCAATGAGATACTGGTGAGCGTGGTGCAGTGAACCGGCTTACAACCTGATCAGGGGTCCGGGTTCGTGGGGCATGGCCACGTCGATGCCCACGTTGAAAGGCGTGAGTGCCGCTTCGGCCGTCTGAAAAGCTTTTTCGGGTGTGTTGTTTTTCTCGCTCAGATGGGCCAGGATGACATGCTCAAGTTCTCTTCCGGCCAGCTCTTGTAAAAGGGCTGCCGTATCCTCATTGGCCAGGTGGCCCCGGCGCCCCCGGATCCTCTGCTTCAGCGGCCATGGATAGGGGCCTTTGAGGAGCATGTCCGGGTCGTGATTCGATTCGATATACAAAAGACTGCAGTGTTTCAGCCGCTGTTTCACAAGACCGGTGGCGACTCCCATATCCGTGGCGATTCCGATTTTGGTGCTTTTATACGAGAGGGTAAGGCCGGCCGGGTCGGCCGCATCATGGGAGGTGGTGAACGGATCGATCCGGACCCCGTCGATCATAAACGGCGTGCCGCAATGAAAAAATTCAAGTTTTGCAACGCGCCCGATTTTCGGCACGGCTTCATGGGTCTTTTTGTTGATGTATACCGGGATATGGTAGCGGCGGCTCAACACGCCCACTCCTTTGACATGGTCGGAATGCTCGTGCGTGACCACAATGGCGTCAAGGCTGTCAGGGGAGATCCCCGACGCCTTGAGCCGTTTTTCGATTTCCACACCGGACAGGCCCGCATCAATGAGAAGCGATAAGTTCCCGCAGGAAACAAATATCGAATTCCCTTTGCTTCCGCTTGCAACAGAGCATATGCGGACCCGGTCCTCTTGTATCACTTGCTGTTTACAGCCTTGTAGCTGAGTTTGATTTTGCCGTCTTTGGAGACGTCCAGTACCTTGACCTTGATGATGTCTCCCTCCTGCACCACGTCCGTGACCTTTTTCACCCGGTGGTCGGCGAGCTCGGAGATATGAACCAGTCCGTCCACGTTCGGTTTGATATTCACAAACGCGCCGAAATCCGTGATTTTGACCACTTTGCCCTCATACAGTTCCCCGGCCTCCGGATCGAGTGCGATGTCTTTCACCCGGGCGAGCGCGGCTTTGGAGTCTTCTTCGTTCTGGGCGGCAATCTTGACAACGCCCTCATCGTCAATCTCGATGGTGGAGTTGGTCTCGGACTGAATCGCCCGGATCACCTTGCCGGCGGGACCGATGATTTCCCTTACCTTGTCCGGTTTCACTTCGATCCGCACGATTTTCGGAGCGTAAGGGGAGATGTCGCTTCTTGAAGTTTCAATGGTGGCCATCATCCTGTCAAGAATGTGAAGTCTTCCCTCTTTGGCCTGGGTGAGCGCATTTTCCAGTATATCCCGTGACAGTTCCTTGATCTTGATATCCATCTGAAGCGCAGTGATCCCGTCCTTTGATCCGGCCACCTTGAAGTCCATGTCCCCGAAATGGTCTTCATCTCCCAGGATGTCTGATAGAATGGCTACGTTGTCCCCGTCCGTGACAAGCCCCATGGCGATTCCGGAAACAGGGGATTTGACAGGCACGCCTCCGTCCATAAGCGCCAGACTTGCCGCGCATACGGTGGCCATGGACGAGCTGCCGTTTGATTCAAGCACTTCGCCCACAAGCCGGATGGTATATTCAAATTCTTCCGGCGGAGGCAGGATTTTTTCCACTGCCTTGGTGGCAAGGTTTCCGTGTCCGATATCTCTTCGGCTGGGGCCGCCCGCACGTTTGACTTCGCCCACTGAAAACGGGGGGAAGTTGTAATGGAGCATGAACCGGCGGCTTTCATCCCCGGAAAGGGTCTCGACCCGTTGTTCGTCAGGGCCGGAACCTAAAGTCAGGGCCCCGATAACCTGGGTTTCTCCCCTTGTGAAAAGGCCGGATCCGTGTGTTCTGGGCAGAAGTCCGGCTTCGCAGGTGATCTGCCGGATTTCATCAAACCCTCTGCCGTCGATGCGCTGGTTTTCTTTGAGAACGATATCCCGGCTGGTCTGTTTCACCAGATCTTCCCATATATCTTTGATCTCGTCGGTGCGATCGGGATACATTTCAGACAATGAATCCTTGATTTCCTGCTTTACCGCGCTGAGCGCATCCTTCCTTGCCATTTTATCTTTTATGCGAAGTGCCTGGCTGATCCTTTCGCCTGACGCCTGTTTGACTTTTTCGGCAAGGGTTTGATCCACCGTAATATCCGGCAGTTCCCGTTTGGTTTTTCCCACAGCCTGTTTGAGTTCCTTCTGCATGTCGATGATCGGCTGCATTTCTTTATGGCCGAAGAAAATGGCGTCCAGCATATCCGATTCCGGTACGAAACCGGCTCCGGCTTCCACCATGTTGATCCCGGTCTCTGAACCGGCAACCACAAGATCGATATCGCTCGCTTCCATCTGTTCGATGGGGGGGTTGACCACGAATTCCCCGTTGATCCGGCCGACCCGTACACCTGCAATGGGGCCTTCAAACGGGAGGTCCGAAATTTCCAGGGCTGCGGATGCGCCCACGAGAGCCAGGACGTCCGGTTCGTTGTACTGATCCATGGAAAGGACGGTTGCGATGACCTGGGTTTCATAGCTGTACGCCTTGTCGAACAGAGGGCGTATGGGCCGGTCGATCAGTCTGCAGGTCAGAATCTCTTTTTCACTGGGCCGACCGATCTCCCGTCTGAAATAGTTGCCGGGTATACGGCCGGCTGCATAAATTTTTTCCTGGTATTCCACGGTAAGCGGCAGAAAGGCCGCGTTCTCTTTGGGGTCCTTGGCCGCTACCACGGTGACGAGAACCACGGTGTCGCCGTGTTGAACCAGCGCGGAACCGGATGCCTGTTTGGCCATCTTGCCCGTGCTTATAGTAAAAGGTCTGCCGCCGATTTCTGTCTGAACTGTTTTTTTCATAACTACTCCTTGATGGATAAAAGAAAGGCGGGCCGTTTTCAGCATATCCAGCAGAATAAACCCGCACGGCCGGCGTCAAGGGAAATTTTAACACCGGGCGTGCGAACTTATTCAGTTTTCCGCTTTTGGACTGCCGCCTTTCCATGGTTGATGAAGGCCGGCTTTCGGTTGAAAACCAAAAGCCGGCCCGCAGAATTCTATCTTCTGATTCCAAGTCGTTTGATCAAGGAACGATATCTTTCAATATCTTTTTCCTTCAGATAGTCAAGCAGGCTGCGCCTTCTTCCGACAAGCACGAGAAGGCCCCTTCTTGAATGGTGATCTTTTTTGTGTTCTTTCAGGTGTTCAGTAAGATAGGTGATGCGATGGGTCAAAAGTGCGACCTGCACTTCAGGTGAGCCGGTATCCGACTCATGGAGTTTGAACTCCTCGATAACTTCTTCTTTCTTTTTTTCCAGTAAACTCAACTTTTGCTCCTCTCGGTTTGGAATACCTTTTTCGGCATTTTTAGCGATGCCGGTTCCAGCCATCCGGTGATCCAATATTCCATTCAGAAAACCGGGTTGATGCAGGCGACCATTCCGGCAAGGTACAGTCGCTCCGCAAAAATAATAAAATATCACTCAAGCGGTGAAAACGCAACAGTAATTCAATTTGCCTGAAGATTTGTCAAATTCGACAACTGCGCAGAGACGGCCGGTTCGGTCGATGATCCGTACCGGACTGTCACAGGCGGAAGGATCGGGAAGCCCGTCTCTTACAGAAAGACGCTGTCCGTACCTGACTTTTTCCTCCATATCGGGGTCCGCTTCAACGGCAGGCAGAGATGACAATGCCTCGGAAAGAGGTATGGTGTGTTTTTCCAGGCAGGGGATGTCTTGCTGGGCTATACATTGGAAATTCACTGCATCCTCCAGGGAAAACCCGCAGGATTCGGTTCTTCTCAGTCCGGCCAGATGGGCGGGCAGCCCGAGTTTTTTTCCGATATCAACCGCCAGTGTCCGGATATAGGTGCCGCCGGAACAGGCCACATCGATATCGAGATACGGAAGATCAACCCTCTCGACCCGGATGTCGAATATTTCAACGTCCCTGGGCGGTTTTTCAACGGCTTTGCCCTCTCTTGCATACCGGTAAAGGGGTCTCCCGTTGTGTTTGAGGGCGGAAAAAGCGGGGGGGATTTGCTTTTGGGGACCCTTGAAGCACGAAACAACATCGGAGACGCTCTGTCGGTCCAGATACGGCGGGAGGGGGAGCTCTTCGATAACGGTGCCGGTTCTGTCAAGGGTATCGGTTTCAACCCCGAGGTGCAGCCGGGCTGTGTACCGTTTGGACCCGGCAAGGAAAAACCGGGAAAGCTTGGTCCCTTTGTTCAGACCCACCAGGAGAAGGCCTGTGGCAAACGGATCAAGGGTACCCATATGGCCGGTTTTGGAAACGGTTTCCAGTTTTTTCACACACCGGACCACTGCAGCCGAAGACATGTCCGCGGGTTTGTCTACAGGAAGGATGCCGTGAACCATCAGGTTTGATCAGGGGGGTCGTCTGAGAGCGTATTGATAATGGTATCGATCCGTGCTCCGTAATCGAAAGAATCATCATGGAGAAATTTCAGTTCCGGCATGTACTTGAGTTTCAGTTCCGGTGCGATCTGCTTTTTGATGAATTTTTTACAGCTTTTGAATCCCCGGGCGGCATTGTTTACGGCTTCTGCTTCCCCGAAAACGGAATAATACACATAGGCGATGGAAAGATCTCCGGTCAAAACGACTCTGCTTATGGTGACCATCTCCATACGGGGGTCATTGATTTTTTTGGTCATCAGTTCCGACAGGACGGTCTGGATTTTCACGCCGATCCGGTCGGCTCTGGTATAGGGTTTCATCTGATTCTCTACTCCTGGCCGGGCCTTTTTTCCACCACTTCATAGCATTCGATGATGTCGTTGAGTTTGATGTCGTTGAATTTCTGAATACCGATACCGCATTCATACCCCTGCACCACTTCTTTTGCATCATCCTTGTACCGCTTCAAAGAGGAGAGCTCGCTGTCGCATTTGACCACCCCGTCCCTGAGAAGCCGGATTTTCTTGCCCCTCTGGACTTTGCCTTCGAGCACATAGGACCCGGCAATGGTTCCCACTTTGGGCACCACGAACGTGTTTCTGACTTCGGCCCTGCCGATGACATTCTCCTCGAAAGTGGAGGGCATCAGGCCTTCCATGACCGCCTTGATATCATTGATCACATCATAAATGATATCGTAGAACCGCATATCCACGCCCTCCTCTTTTGCCACCTTCCGGATGTGAGGAGTCGGGCGGACGTTAAAGCCGATAATGATGGCATCCGACACCACGGCAAGTGAGATGTCGGATTCATTCACCGCACCCGGTGCCGAATGAATGATCTTGATGTCAACCTCTTCCTTGGCAAGTTCACGCAGGGAGTCGTTCAGGGCTTCGATGGAACCCTGGACGTCTGCCTTGACAATGATGCGCATTTCCCTTACATCATCGGCTCCCATGTTCTGGAAGAGTTTTTCAAGGCTCGCCCGGCTCTGCTTGGCCAGTTCCTTGGCCCGCTGTTTCTGCATTCTGTGCTCGCTGATCTGTTTGGCGTCTTTGTCCGACGCCACGGTGACCACTTCGTCTCCTGCATCCGGGACACCGTTCAGGCCGATGATTTCCACCGGTGTACTGGGCCCGGCGGATTCGGCTCTTTCGCCCAGATCATTGATCATGGCCCGGATTTTGCCGGAATGAAGCCCGCAGACAATGGAGTCTCCTTCCCGGAGAGTTCCCTCCTGGACCAGGATAGTGGCCACAGGGCCTCTGCCTGTATCCAGCCGGGATTCCACAACATATCCAAAGGCGCTTTTGTCCGGATTTGCTTTAAGTTCAAGGACTTCGGACTGAAGAAGGATCATTTCCAGAAGATTGTCAATCCCGGTTTCGGCTTTGGCGGACACTTCCACAAAGATCACATTCCCGCCCCAATCTTCAGCCAGAAGGTCATGTTCGGCAAGTTCTCTGGTAATCTTTGAAGGGTCGGCACCGGGTTTGTCCATTTTGTTGACAGCCACCACCACAGGGACGCCGGCTTGTTTGGAGTGGTTGATCGCCTCGATGGTCTGGGGCATAACCCCGTCATCCGCCGCAACCACCAGTACGACAATATCGGTGATCTGTGCGCCCCGGGATCTCATGGAGGTAAAAGCGGCGTGTCCGGGGGTGTCGAGAAACGTAATGTCCCCGCTGTCTGTTTCCACCTTGTAGGCGCCAATGTGCTGGGTGATTCCGCCGGCTTCGCCGGTGGTGATTTTGGATTTCCGGATCACATCGAGAAGTGAAGTTTTTCCATGGTCCACATGACCCATGATGGTGACAACGGGGCCCCTGTGTATCATCTCTCCCTTGTCCTGCTCTTCGTTCTGGTGTTTTTCCAGCAGGATCTCTTCCTCAAAAGAGGCTTTTTCCACTTCATACCCGAACTCGCCTGCCACAAGAGCGGCGGTGTCATAATCGATGGTCTGGTTCACCGTGGCCATGACCCCCATTCCCATGAGTTTGCTGATCATTTCATTGGCCTTGATGCCCATTCGTTTGGCAAGATCTGAAAGCTCTATGGTCTCGTCTATCTTCACCCGTCGTTTTATGGCCTTTGGTGTGGTGATCTGGGTTTTCTGGAGGCTCCCCTTTTTGGGTTTCGCATCCCCTTTTTTCGATTTTTTCCGGCTGAATTTGTCCGAGTACAGGTCGTTGCCTTCCACAACCGATTTCTTTTTCTTCTTTTTCCGTTTTTTGGCGGAAACTTCCTGGCCTTCTTCAACGTCTTTTCTGGTCCGGTGGTCCTTTTTTCTGCCTTTTGTTTTTTCCTCTGCCGGCGTTTCAGGCGGCTGGGGCCGGGGAGTCTTTTTTCCCGGTGCTCCTGCCGGTTTCTCTTTTTTTTCCGCGGGTTTCTCCTCCACTTTTCCGGAACCGGATTCTGCGGGTTTTGCCGGTTGTTTGGCTGCCGGGGTCCGGCTCTTGTTTACTGCGGTGTCTCCGAGCTTGATGATTTTGGCGGGTTCTGATTTCTTTTTCTTCTTTTTCTTTCTGGTATCTTTTGCCGCATCCTCTGTTGCCGGCATTTCAGGCTCGGCCCTGTCTTCCTCTGCCGTTTCCGGTTCAGAGGATTCCTTTTCTTCTGACCGGCGTTCCTCTATGGTTTCCTCCGGTTCCGTATCAGGGGCGGCAGGGGCTTCTTTCTCATCCTTTGGATCAGCTTGAGCGGGGGAAGGCTCTTCAGCGTTTTCCGGTTCGGAAAGTTCGGGTTCTTTTTCCGCCTCTACCGGTTCAGGGGATACTTCCGGTTCAGTCCGGGGGGCGGCTTCAGCGGTTTCGTCCGTTTTTTCCGTTTGAACGGGTTGTTCCTTGCTTTCTTCGGTTTCCTGTTCTTCCGCGGCAGGTGTGTCCACCTGTTGCTCCTCTTTTTCGGAAACAGAATCAGCCGGGGGACTCTGATCCGGCTCTTCAGCCGGAGCTTCAGGCTTTTGGGCCTTTCGTCTGCGGATAACAGATGGCTTTACCTTTACATCCTCCGCTTTTTTTTCCCTGCCAAACAGCTTCTGCTTGATAAAGCCGACGGTCGGATCATCAAGAGAACTCATATGACTTTTCACTTTGATGTCCAGTTCACCCAGCTTTCCAAGCAGAGCCTTGTTCGTCATGTTCAGTTCTCTGGCCAATTCATATACTCTGACTTTCGCCATCTATGTCCCCCAAATCCTTCTCGTTTGTATTTAGCCCCTTATCGGTCCAGCAAATTCCAAATCCCCTTTTGGATTATTGGTCCTCATCCGGAGTTTCCGGTTCGTCATTTCCTTGCATTTCATCCGGTTCCTGCTCTTTTGCCTCTCTTTGGGCAATCATTTTTTCCGCCTGTTCAATCAGCGCGGCTGCATCCTCTGCTGACAAATCCGTGAGAGATGCGAGTTCATCGGATTCCGCATCCGCAATTTCCTGTACACGGTTGTATCCGCTGCTCATCAGGCTTTCTGCAAGGGTTAGATTCACGCCGGGAAGGCTCATCAGGTCGTCATATCCTTCCTTGACCCCTCTGCTGTATTCCTCTTCGCTCATCACTTCAAGATGCCATTCGGTAAGGTCGCATGCCAGGCTGATGTTCTGTCCGTTTTTCCCTATGGAAATGGACAGGTACTCTTCCGGGACAATCACTTCCATGCTCCGGTTGTCTTCGTCTATGATCACCCGGTTGATCTGGGCCGGGGCAAGTGAGTTACAGACAAACTTGGCAATGTCCGGATTCCAGGGCACAATGTCGATTTTTTCTCCCCGGAGTTCCTGCACAATACTCTGGACCCGGTTGCCTTTCATGCCCACACAGGCGCCAACCGGATCCACGTCCGGGTCGGATGTGGTTACGGCGATTTTGGCCCGGACTCCCGGAATTCTTGCTGCTGTCAGAATGGACACAATGCCTTCGGATATTTCCGGCACCTCGGTTTTGAACAGCTCCATGAGAAAATTGGGATGAGTCCTGGACAGGATGATCTGGGCGCCTTTGGATTCTTCCAGAACGTCGGTCACATATGCCCTGATCCGGTCTCCCCGCTTGTAACTCTCACGGGGCATCTGTTCTCTGGGTCTCAGAACCGCCTCGGCCTGGCCGAGGTTTACAATGATGCTGCCCCTGTCAAACCGGTGAACGATACCGTTGATGATCTGTCCCTTTTTGCCGATGAAGTTCTCGTATACTGCGTTTCTCTCCGCTTCCCGCATTTTCTGTATAATGACCTGCTTGGCGGACTGGGCGGCGATCCTGCCGAATTCTCCGGCATCGATTCGAATACCCAGGCTGTCCCCTGTTTCACATTCGGAGTCATACTCGTACCCTTCTTCCAGGGACAGTTCAATTTCCGGGTTTTCAACGTTTTCCACCACTTCCTTGAAATGAAACACCTCGACCTGTCCGGTTTTGTTGTCGTAATGTACCTCAATATCCGCTTTCTGGCCGTATTTCTTTTTGGCCGCGGCTATGATGGCATCCTTGAGGGTATGTATCAGTATCTCCGAGTCGATTCCCTTATCCCGGCTCACCTGGTCTATGATCCGCTTAATGTCAGTGATAAGCATTTGAAATAATCTCCATTTTACTGGCCTGCCAGCCTTGCTTTTTTGATCTCTTCAAACCGGACGGTAATGTCAGTTTTGTCTACTTCTACGGTTACGGTATCCCTGCCTGCATCTTTGAGGGTGCCGGTCATTCTGCGGCGGTCCTGTACGGGATTTTGAACCTCGATTTTCACCCGTTCGTCAAGGAACCGTTCAAAATCCTCTTTTTTTTTCAGCGGTCTTTTCGGCCCCGGGGAAGAAACTTCCAGCCGGTACGGACCGATGTCGTCCAGATACACATCCATGAGGTCTCCGAGCTGCCGGCTCATATAAGCGCAGTCATCAATGCTGATTCCCCCTTTTTTGTCCAGGTAGACCCGGATTATCAGCTCCCCGCCGGCAGGGTGGCATTCGACGTGGACCAGCTCGAAATCCTCTGAGACGCAAACAGGTTCCGAAAGCTTTTCAATCCGCAAAAGGAGTGATTCGGTTCTGCTGTTTTGCCTTTTGTCTGCCGCCGTCATTCAATTCCTTATGTATCTATAAAATACAAAACGGGCAGATGCCCGTTCCCGTTCTTACAAAAACCCGGCCGAAGGAACTCCAAAGGCCGGGCTCGGATTTCACCATTCAAAAAATGGAACCAACTATCCGCCATCTGTAACCTTGAAGATGGAGCGGGCAACGAGGCTCGAACTCGCGACATCAAGCTTGGGAAGCTTGCACTCTACCAACTGAGTTATGCCCGCATCAAACGGCAATTATAACAGTGCATTGAATTTTGTCAACAAAATGTTGACTTAAATTTCAGGTACATCTGCGTCAAACTTTCGGATCAGGGCATGAGAGATCTTTTCATGAAGCCCCTTGATCATTTTGTCCTTGAGCGTCTTTTCTTCCGACCGGTACACCACCCGGAACGAAAGGGATTTTTTCCCTTCCGGTAATGTCGATCCCTGGTACATATCAAACAGGCGGGCGGATTCAGCAAGTTTTTCCAGAGCAACCAGCGCTTCGAGTTCATTCAGGACCTCGCCGGCCCGGGTCCCGGCGTCCACGATCAGTGTTATGTCTCTTGAAATGGAAGGAAACCTGGGAAGCGGCCGGGCCGTGATCGTATCAGGTATGGATTCAAGCAGAACTTTCATGTCCGCTTCAAAAACGAACGCTTCCTGTTTCAATGAAAATTCTTTTAGAACGGCAGGATGTATACGGCCCATAAATGCGAAAGATTTGCCGTCCAGCATGATTTCGGCGGCAAATCCGGGCATGAGATACGGGTGTTTTTCCTCTTGTGCCGTTTCCCATTCGGCTCTTTCAATATGAAACGCGGCCAGAAGGGATTCCAGGATGCCCTTGATATCATAAAAGTCACACGGCCTCTTCTTGAGATGGATGGAATCCGGATTCCCGGAGCCGGTCCATAATCCGGCGATCATCTCTCGTTCATCCGGCAGCGTTCCGTTGTTTGCTGATATGAACGTGTTGCCGATCTCAAACAGCCGAAAGGTATCGGTCTGCATGGAAAGATTCCGTTTCATGTTTTCCAGAAGACCCGGGAGAAGCGTGGTTCTCAGTACGGCCATTTCCTCGGATATGGGGTTGAGAATCGGTACCACCTGCCTGCGGCGATCCGCCGACCCGATTCTGAGCCGATTACATGAATCGGCTGCAGTGAAATTGTAGTTGATCGCCTCTGTGAAACCGAAACCGCACATAACCGTTTTAATTTTCCTGCGAAGCGCCGTTGCCGGCGAGAGCTTTCCGCCCCGTGCCTGAACCTTGGGAAAGCTGGTTTCGATATGGTTGTACCCCCAAAGCCGGGCCATTTCTTCGGAAAGATCCTCCGGGCGTTCCACATCCACCCGGAATGACGGGACAGTAACACGGAGGTGTCCGGAATCCTCGATTTCGGCGCCAAATTCAACCGATTCGAGAACGGTTTTCACGAAAGGAGCATCAAAGGCCGTCCCGAGCCGTCGGTTCAGAAAATCGATATCCAGATCAATCAAAGTTTCCCTGGTTTTAACGGGATGTTCGTCAATGAAATCGGCTGCCGGGGTTCCGCCGGAGACTTCGGATAAAAGATCCATCGCACGCTTGAGTGCGTTTACCGTTCCATGCGGATCCGCTCCCCTTTCAAACCGGTGGGATGCGTCCGTGGCAATCCCGGTTTTTTTGGCGGTTTTCCGGATGGAGACCGGGTTGAAACAGGCGCTTTCCAGAAGCACCCGGCTGGTGTTATCCGAGATTTCCGAGTTTCCGCCGCCCATAACGCCGGCGATGGCCACCGGCTTTTTTCCGTCACAGATCATCAGGGTTTCAGGATCAAGTGTGTGGGTTTTGCCGTCCAGGGTGGTAAATTCGGATCTTTCCCCGAGACGCCGGACCTTGATACGGTTTTCCGCCAGAAGATCAAAATCAAAAGCATGGAGCGGCTGACCCGTTTCCAGCATCACATAATTGGTGACATCCACAATATTATTGACCGGGGTCAACCCGACCGACTCCAGGCGCTGGCTGAGCCATGAGGGAGAGAGGCCCGGCTTTACATCCATGAGCAGCCCTGCCGCATACCGGGGGCAAAGATCCGGATCCTCTATGGCAACGGCGGTATAATCGGATATGGAGAAGTCACCGGCCCGGCTGCGGTATCGTTCATAATCGGGGTATGTGACCTTTTCCGCCGGTTTGAGAAGGGCCCCGACCTCTCTTGCCACCCCGAGCATGGAGAGACAGTCCGGACGGTTGGGCGTCAGATCGATTTCAAGAACGTAATCTGAAAGTCCGAGTGCTTCAGAGAGCGCCGTTCCCGGTTCAAGGCCGTCATTCAGCTCCATGATGCCGCCTGAATCCGAGGTAAGTTTCAGCTCGCTCCCGCTGCAGATCATCCCTTCGGATTTTTCCCCTCTTATTTTGTTGTTTTTGATCTTAAAATCCCCCGGCAGCACCGCTCCCGGCAGGGCACAGGCCACGGTGAGCCCCTCGCGGACATTCGGAGCGCCGCAGATGATACTTGCGTCTCCGCTTCCCGTATCCACGGTACAGCATGTAAGTTTATCCGCGTTCGGATGGGGATCCGCGCTCTTGACCCGTCCGACCACGACTTTGGAGTTCAGGTAGGCGAACCGGTCTTCCACTGCTTCCACCTCAAGACCCGCCATGGTAAGTTCGGAGGCGATGTCTGCGGGATCCATGTCCACCCGGATATATTCTTTTAACCAGCGTAAACTGACTTTCATAATCTAAAACTGCCCCAAAAACCGTAAATCATTTTCAAAAAATTTTCTGATGTCGTCGATGCCGTATTTGAGCATGGCAAGCCGCTCGATCCCCATTCCGAAAGCAAACCCGGAATAGATCGAGGTATCATAGCCCACGTTTTCAAAAACCGCCGGATGGACCATGCCGGAACCCAGAACTTCAAGCCATCCGGTTTGGGAACAGACCCGGCACCCGGCTCCCCTGCACATCACGCATCTGATGTCGACCTCTGCACTCGGTTCCGTAAAAGGAAAGAAACTGGGGCGGAATCTCAGCGAAGTTTCCTTGTCGAACATCTGGTGAATAAATGTGGTCAGGATCCCTTTCAGGTCCCCGAAAGACACGTCTTTGTCCACCATAAGACCCTCCACCTGGTGAAACATCGGCGTATGGGTGAGATCGGAATCGCACCGGAAGACTTTTCCCGGAGAGATGATCATCACGGGCGGGTCGTTTTTTTCCATTTCTCTGGGCTGGGACGGGGAGGTATGAGTTCTGAGAACAATATTGTCCGAAACGTAGAACGTATCCTGCATATCTCTTGCCGGATGGTACTTGGGAATGTTCAGGGCCTCGAAATTGTAATAGTCCGTTTCCACTTCAGGGCTCTCCGCAATCCGGAATCCGAGTCTGGAGAAAATATCGCAGATTTCTTCAGCCACCCGGGTGACCGGGTGAAGGGAGCCTTTCGGGGCCGGCCGTCCGGGCAGGGTGATATCAATCCCCTGTTCCGATTTCGCCCTGGCGGATTCGGTGTGGTTCCGCTTTTCCTTGAACGCAGACTCGAGTTTCTTTTTCAGAATGTTCGCCTTTTTTCCTGCTTCGGGCCGCTCGGATTCGGGAAGGCTGGAGATATTCCGAAGGTAGAGGGTTAACTCCCCTTTTCTGCCGAGATATTTTGTGGCCAGCTGTTCGATGGTCTCGGGATCTTCGGCCTTTTCGAGATTCTCCAGGGCCTCTTGCTCTATTTCGGAAATTTGTTTGGTCAAATTACCTCCGCTGATGCAAAAGAAAGATACTACAGTTTTGCAGCCGCTTTTGACGCGATTTTAGAAAATCCGGCAGGATCGGAAACAGCCAGGTCGGCAAGGACCTTTCGGTCGAGTTCGATTCCGGAAAGCTTGAGCCCGTGCATGAACTTGCTGTAGGACAGGTCGTTCATCCTTGCGGCCGCATTGACCCGGGTGATCCACAGCCGACGGAAATCTCTCTTTTTGGCTCTGCGGTCCCTGTAGGAATACATCAATGCCTTGTCTACCGCATCGGCTGCGGTTCTGTAAAGTTTGCTGCGTCCGCCTCTGTATCCTTTGGCCATTTTCAGGACTTTGTTTCTGCGCCGCCTTGCCTTGAAGCCTCTTTTTACTCTCATTTTTATACTCCTTCCTTGCGCTCGTATCAGCCGTTGGGCAGCAGTTTTTTAACCTGCCGGGTGTCGGTGTCTGCCAGGATCTGGTCCTGCCTGAGCGCTCTCTTTCTTTTGGTTGTTTTTTTCGTCAAAATGTGGCTTGCGTGGGACTTATTGAATACGATTTTGCCCCGGCCCGTTTTTTTAAAACGCTTTGCAGCCGCTCTGTTGGTTTTGATTTTCGGCATTTTACCCCCCTGTTTCGCTGTTTTCCAAAAAGATATGGTGGTATATCCGGTATTCCGAAGTGATATACCACCAGTTCATTGTCCGTATTGTCAGGTGCAGTCGGTTTTCAGCAGTCCGTCGAGCCCGGTTCCGTTTTTACTTCGGTGCCAGAAGCATGGTCATGACTCTGCCCTCAAACTTGGGCTGCTGTTCGATCTGGGCAAAATCCTTGGTCATTTCAACAACTTTGTCCAGAACCTCCTGTCCCTGATTCTTAAGAGTGATCTCTCTTCCCCTGAACACGAGCGTAATCTTCACCTTGTCGTGGTTCTCGATGAATTTTTTCACATGCTTGACCTTGGTTTCAAGATCATGATCATCGGTTTTGGGCCTGACCTTTATCTCTTTTGTCTGAAAGGCTTTTTGCTTCTTTTTGGCGTCCTGCTGCTTTTTGGTACGTTCGTACTTGTACTTTCCGTAATCCATTATTTTGCATACAGGCGGCTTTGCTTCAGGCGACACCTCGACCAGATCCATGTCCTGTTCCCCGGCCATCTCGACGGCCCTGTCAAGCGAGATGATTCCGATCTGCTCTCCGTCGGTTCCGATTACTCTGACTTCATCCGCATTGATGTCCCGGTTCAGGTTCACTCTGTCCTGCTTTTTCCCCTTAGATATTCTACACCTCCCGATTTTTCAATCAGTTTATCATTATTCATGATACAAGTTTAAATAGAAAATATATATGCATTTACTGAAAAATGCAAGCCTAAATTGCTTTTCCGTTACCAGTAAATATCATTTGCCCCTGGACCTTTTCAGCCGCCCCTATCCTCCATGTTACGGGTTTTGTTCCATCTGGCGGATGGTGTAGTCGGCAAGAAGGCTGTCTTTCCAGTATTCGTTCCGCCTGTTAGTGAAAAAATCATAAAACAGGTACAGGCTTTCTTCGCGCAGAATCCCCGGCGTAATATTCATTCCGCAGGTGCTGTAAAGGGGGGGCAGAGAGCCTAAATCACATCCTGTTCCTCCGCCCATGGGGTCCTCGTACGCATATACAATATTTCGGATTCCGCTGATAATAATGGCTCCGTAGCACATGAGGCAAGGTTCCATGGTGCAGAAGATGTATGCCGGCTCCGTTTTTTTAAAGGCCCTGTTTTTTTCCAGATTTTTGATGCAGTTGATTTCGGCATGCTCCATCTCACCGAAAGATTCCGCAGCCGCGGATGTTCCCCGTCTTTTTCCCGTGGCCGCGATGCGTCTGTTTTGCACGACCACGCATCCAACGGGGAATTCCCCTTTGCCGTGGGCTTCCCGGGCCTGCCCAAGGGCGGATGTCATAAATCGGACAAGTTCGGATCTGTGAATAACTTATGCTCCTTTGAAAAAAAATCTTTACAAAAACACACCGTGCGTACAGAATATAGTATTTGCAGACGGGGACGATACCATGTTGTTAGAATCTGATAAACCATTTTTACAAGATATTCAACATAAAATCCATGACTTTTATAAGTGATAAAGAGAAGGGCCTTGAGACCGGAGCAGTTCCAGGTAAAGAAACCGGGGGCGGGCCGTCAATCAGGGAGATATTTCAGGCGCGGGAGAATACGTTTCTTTCCGGTTTTGCCGCGTTAAGCTCTGCCACGGCAGGCCGGGTGATCAGAGAAGAGGACTGCGGTATCCGGACACCGTATCAGCTGGACCGGGACCGGATCGTGTATTCCAATTCTTTCCGGCGCCTCAAACACAAAACACAGGTATTCCTTTCTCCCCTGGGAGACCATTACCGAACCCGGCTGACCCATACCCTGGAAGTGTCCGAGATCGGCCGGAATATAGCAAGGGGCCTGCGGATGAACGAGGATCTGGTCGAGGCCATCGCCCTGGGCCATGACCTGGGACATACGCCGTTCGGGCACGCGGGGGAGACTGCTTTAAAAGAGGTGTATTCCGCTGATTTTTCCCACAGCGATCAGAGTCTCCGGGTGGTGGAGGTACTGGACAATAAGGGAGACGGCCTCAACCTCACCAGGGAGGTGCGGGACGGTATCCTGAAGCATTCCAAGGGGTTCGGCGATATTATCCCCTCGACCCCCGGCCAGACGGCCATGACAGTGGAGGGGCGGATTGTAAGGGTGGCCGATATCATTGCGTACCTCAACCATGATCTGGATGATGCCCTTCGAAGCCGCGTGATTACCCTGGAAGAGGTGCCGGCCGTATGCCGGAAAGTGCTGGGAGACCATCATTCCGAGCGGGCCCAGGTGATGATCGAAAACGTGGTGATCAACAGCGGTCCGGAAAACAGAGAGTTCAAGCTCCGGCTCGGTGATGACACCCTGAAAGCCATGACTGCTCTGCGCAGATTCCTTTATGAAAGGGTCTATCGGTCTGCTACCGTGCACAAGGAGTTTGTCAAGGCCAAAAGGGTCTTAAAAGAACTGTTCGTGTATTTTATCGATAACCCGGACGAGTTGCAGAAGGAGCTTGTGAAAATTGAGATGGCGTCATGGGACCCCGGGATCGATTCCATTGAGCGGGCGGTTTGCGATTTGGTCGCCTGCATGACGGACCGGTACGCCCTTGATTTTTATCGCCGGGTCTTCCTGCCCTTCCCGCAGGTGTGAACCGGATATCGAAAGAATATGGATTCCCACCTTTTTGAAGACCTTGAAGCGCTCTATTTGCAGATGGACCGAGAGTGGGCCCGGGCCGCCCGTCATTACGGTTTTGAATGCACCGGGTGTACGGACAACTGCTGCAAATCCCTTTTTTTTCACCATACCTATATAGAAGAAACATTT
>CAYFVA010000019.1:18340-19939 GCA_964346265.1 uncultured Desulfobacterales bacterium | reverse complement strand
CCGCAATAAAAAATTGTATTGTCAAGCAGGAACTTCTGTTTTATAAATATTAGATTTGAATAGGTTTTTGTTGACAACGGACAGGAAAGCTCATTTCTTTTATGCATAAAGGCGGCACAGCCGGTTTGATATACACGGTCTCTGGATTTACAAAACAGATCAAGGATCTTCTGGAAGACAAATTCCCGTTTGTATGGATTACCGGTGAAATCTCGAACTGCTTCCACTCTTCGGCCGGGCATTGCTATTTTTCCCTGAAAGACGACAACGCCCTGATCAAGTGCGTGTTGTTCAAGGGACAGAAAAGAAATCTCGAGTTCGATCTGGAAAACGGCATGGAAGTGACTGCCATGGCGCGGTTGACACTGTACGAGCCGAGAGGAGATTACCAACTTGTTTTCGAACATGTCCAGCCCAAAGGGGCCGGAGCTCTCCAGGCTGCATTTGAACAGCTCAAAAAAAAACTGTCCGCCCAAGGACTGTTTGACGAACGCCATAAAAAAGAGGTTCCTTCTTTTCCCCGCAAGGTCAGTATTGTTACTTCCTCCAAAGGGGCTGCGGTCCGGGACATTATTCATGTGGCAAGAAGACGACTTCTTGCCTGCCGCCTTGAAATCATACCGGTCAAGGTGCAGGGCGACGGAGCCGACAGAGAGATTGCTCGGGCCATCCATACGGCCAGTCACCTCTCCCGCCCTCTTCCGGACATCATCATTCTGGCCCGGGGCGGCGGTTCAATCGAAGACCTTGCCGCCTTTAACTCCGAAGTCACGGCACGGGCGGTTTTTGATTCGACCATTCCGGTGATTACAGGCGTCGGCCATGAAACCGATTTCACCATAGCCGATTTTACAGCGGATCTCAGGGCGCCCACTCCTTCTGCTGCTGCGGAACTTGCCCTTCCGGACAAAGCGGTTTTTGAAAAAAGGGTGACTGAACAAAAAAGTCTTTTGATCCAGTATATACGCAAGTACACAAAGAATTTGAAAAAAACGGTGGCGGATCTGTCCTCGCGTCTTAAAAGCCCGAAAAAACGAGCGGACGAGGTAAAGCTCAAAATTACCGACCAGCAGGACCGCATGGAAAAAGCCTTGAAAAACCTCCTTCATCTGAAAAGACAAAAGGCGGATCATCTTTCCGGCCTTCTTATGGCAGAAACACCCGGGAAAAGAATCGTGTACCACAGGCAGTCTGTAAAAGAACTCTATGCACAACTTGAACGCAGTATAACCAGAGAGGTCGCCAACAGACGCGCCGAACTCAAAACCCTGCATGCGGGGCTTGAATCATTGAATCCCATGGCCGTGCTTCAAAGGGGCTACAGTATCACCCGCAGGCAATCGGATAGACAGATCCTGTATGATCCGCAGGATGTGGAAAACAAAGAAAAAATCGAAACCGTCCTTGCAAAGGGCGATCTCATCAGCAAGGTGGAAAAATGAACAAAGAACTATCTTTTGAAAAGGCAATGGAAAAACTCGAACAGATCGTGAAAAAGCTTGAAAACGGTGATCTTGAACTCGAGGATGCTTTGGAAAAATTCGAGCAGGGCATGAAGTATTCCAAATACTGCCTGGACGTTTTGGACAGAACGGAAAA
>CAYFVA010000019.1:0-18240 GCA_964346265.1 uncultured Desulfobacterales bacterium | reverse complement strand
AGCAGGGCATGAAGTATTCCAAATACTGCCTGGACGTTTTGGACAGAACGGAAAAGAAAATCACCCTCCTGATGCAGGATGAAAACGGCAACATCACACAAGAGCCTTTTGAAGATGAGTAAATCAGAATTCGACCTTTCCGCCTATCTCAAGGAACGGCGGGATCTTTTCGAGCGATATCTCCAGGCCGGGTTGAACAATTTCAGCGGGCACGGTGAACTTGTACAGGCCATGCAGTATTCGGTCAACGCCGGCGGAAAACGGCTGCGTCCGGTATTGTGCATGGCTGCGGCCGAGTGTGTCTCCGGCAGCGTGAAAAAGGCGGTTGTTCCGGCAGTAGCCATTGAACTGATCCACACCTATTCATTGATTCATGACGATCTTCCTGCCATGGACAACGATGATCTTCGCCGCGGCAAGCCCACCTGTCATAAAAAGTTCTCCGAGGCCACTGCCATTCTGGCCGGAGATGCGCTTTTAACCCATGCCTTTTCCATTCTTTCAAACCCCGGCCTGGTCTGCGATGAGAGTCACCACCCGGAACACCCGGTCCGGATTATTTCGAAAATCTCCCGTGCCGCAGGCCCCGAAGGCATGGTCTCCGGCCAGATGATGGACATGAATGCACTTTTGAACACAGAAGGCAGAAGCCTTGACTATCTCAAATCCATGCACGCCATGAAAACCGGCAAAATGATCGCGGCAAGCGTGGAAACAGGTGCTGTGGCTGCAGGAGCGGATGACGGAGCCGTCGTGCGGCTTGCAGCTTATGCGGAAAACATCGGAATGGCGTTCCAGGTGGCCGATGACATCCTGAACGTGGAAGGAGATCCGGCTGTCATGGGTAAAGCCGCAGGTTCGGATGCGGCAGCAGACAAAATGACGTTTCCCTCGATTCTGGGGCTTGAAGCGTCCAGGAACTTCGCTTTTGACCTTGTGGCAAAAGCCGTTGATGCACTGGCTTCTTTCGGCGGCCGGGCGGATGCGCTCAGGGAAATTGCAACCTATATTATTGAAAGGGATCGGTAATTACCATTGAATCTTCTTGAACAGATCAACGCGGATATGGATTTGAAGAACCTTTCCGGAAAAGAGCTGGAAACACTCTCCTCCCAGATCCGTGAACGAATCATAGAGGTGGTTTCGAAAACCGGGGGGCATCTTGCTTCAAGCCTTGGAGCAGTCGAATTGACCATCGCCATCCACAAGGTGTTCGATCTTCCCGCGGACACCCTGATATGGGATGTGGGACATCAGGCCTATGCCCATAAACTCCTGACCGGCAGAAACAGCCGTTTTGATACCCTTCGTTCCTACAAGGGCATTTCCGGGTTTACCAAAATGAGCGAAAGCCCATATGACGGATTTACTGTCGGACACAGCGGGACCTCGATTTCAGCGGGCTTAGGCATTTCCTGCGCAAAATACCTCAAACAGGACCGTTCCAAAGTGATCAGTGTGATCGGAGACGGGTCCATGACGTCCGGGCTTGCCTATGAAGGACTCAACCAGGCAGGAGATGCCAAACGGGACCTGATCGTGATCCTCAATGACAATGATATGTCCATTTCCCCCAACGTCGGTGCCCTGTCCTCCTTTCTGAGCCGGACCTTTTCCGCCACATATCTGCAGAACCTGAAAAAGGAATTCGGCGAATTTCTCAGATCCGTGCCCAAAATCGGGGATGACATTTACAAGTTCGCCAAAAGAAGCGAGGATTCATTCAAAACCTTTGTAACGCCGGGTATGCTGTTCGAGGCGTTCAATTTCGACTACTTCGGCCCCATTAACGGACACAACCTCAACCACCTGATCGACATTCTCGACAATATCAAAGAACAGACCGAGCCCGTACTCCTGCATGTCACCACGGAAAAAGGACACGGGTATCCCCCGGCCGTAAAAAATCCGGTATACTTTCACGGCGTGGGCTCGTTCGACATCGAAACCGGCAGAAAAAACGGCAAATCCCATTCCACGGTCACATACACCCAGGCGTTCGGGGATACCATGGTCAACCTTGCCGGAGAGGATGAACGGATTGTTGCGGTCACCGCGGCCATGCCCGAAGGAACCGGCCTGACAAAATTTTCCGAAACATACCCGGACCGTTTTTTCGACGTTGGTATTGCTGAGCAGCATGCGGTCACGTTTGCAGCAGGCCTTGCCACACAGGGGCTGAAACCGGTGGTTGCGATCTATTCCACATTCATGCAGCGGGCGTTTGACCAGATTGTACATGATGTCTGCATCGAATCCCATGGTGTGATCCTCGCCATGGACCGGGGCGGTATTGTGGGCGAAGACGGCCCCACCCACCACGGCCTTTTTGATTATTCCTATCTGCGGAACATTCCCAACATGACCGTGATGGCGCCAAAGGATGAAAACGAGCTTGCCCGGATGCTTGCAACGGCGGTCCGGCACGACCACCCGATCGCGCTGCGGTATCCCAGGGGAAGAGGCGTCGGCGTGGATGTGGATACGTCCCCGATTCCCGTTGAGATCGGAAAAGGAGAAATGGTCAGCGACGGAGAGGATGTGGCCCTCATTGCAGTGGGAAGCAGTGTCAGTGAAGCCGAAATTGCCAGGAGTATGCTTGCCGAAAAAGGCATTTCAGCGGCCGTGATCAACGCCCGGTTCGTGACCCCGCTGGACAGAGACCTGATCCTGGATGCGGCCCGAAGGATCGGTTGCGTGGTTACAGTGGAGGAACACATGAGAGACGGAGGATTCGGCAGCGCTGTGCTGGAACTTCTGGCGGACAACGATATAACGGACTGCCGGGTCAGACGGATCGGAGTTCGGCAGACATTTGTGGAACATGGGACCCAGAAGATTCTGAGGTCAAAATACGAAGTGGATGCCGAAGCTGTTGTGAAAGCGGCATTGGAGATGGTGAAAACTGAATAACAAGGAGAAAATCCGTCTGGACACGCTGATGGTGGAAAAGAACGTGTTACCGTCCAGGGAACGCGCCAAAAGAAGTATTATGGCGGGACTTGTTCTTGTGAACGATGTTCTGGTGGACAAGGCGGGCACGCTTGTGGACCGGAATGCCCGGATCACCCTCAAGGGGAACGATATGCCGTATGTCAGCCGGGGAGGACTCAAGCTTGCCCCCTCCCTGAAAGAATCCGGAATCGAGCTGAACGGCCGTACCGCCCTTGATGTCGGCGCTTCCACCGGCGGGTTCACCGACTGTCTGCTCCAGCACGGCATATCCAGAGTGTATGCGGTGGATGTGGGATACGGCCAGCTGGACTGGCGGTTGCGGCAGGATGAACGGGTCGTGGTGATCGAGCGCACCAACATCCGCCATATGCCGTACGAACGGATCAATGATACAGTGGATCTTGTGGTGATCGATACCTCTTTTATATCTTTGAAAATCGTGATTCCGGCGGCGGAAAAGTTCATGAAGGACGGGACGACCGTATTCGCCCTGATCAAACCCCAGTTTGAAGCAGGCAGAGACAGGGTGGAAAAAGGCGGGGTCGTCAGGGATGAAGCCACCGTAAAAGCCGTAATCGAGGATGTGGCATCCTTCTGCAGAAACAGGGGGTACACTGTCCAATCGATCCGCCCCTCCCCTGTTCCGGGACCCAAGGGGAACCTGGAGTATATAATCTCCTTGAAATCCATGACAGAACATGATTAAAGTTTTGGATATTTTAATGTGATTGGAACAATTAACTGTAAAAGGAGCTTCAATGACTGAACAAATCAAAACCATGAGAAATTTTGCCCTTGCCGGCCACAGCGGAGCCGGAAAAACCTCCCTTGCTGAAGCGATGCTTTTCAAAGCGGGTGGAATCAGTCGACACGGCAGGGTGGAAGACGGCAACACAGCAATGGATTTTCTACCCGAAGAAATCAGCAAGCAGCAGAGTATCAGCACCTCTTTTTTCAAGTACACGTACAACAAGCATGATATCACTCTGATGGATACGCCCGGGGACCAGAACTTCTTTTCTGCAGCCAAAACCTGTATTCCCGCCGCGGACAGTGTTTGTTTGGTTATTGACGGAGTGGACGGACCGAGTGCAATGACCGAGGAGGCGGCAGACTGCGCTGCAGAATACAATCTTCCTGCAGTCGTTTTTGTCAACAAGCTCGACAGGGAGCGGTCCGATTTTAAATCCACGGTTGAAAACGCCGCCGCCATGTTCAAAAAGAAAATTATTATCACCCATCTTCCTGTGGGAACCGAAAATGATTTTAAAGGAGTGGTGGATATCCTTACCGGGACCGCGTATATCTACGACGAAGAAGGGAATGTTTCCAAGCAGGAAATTCCGGACGATATGAAAGATGAGATGGAAGAGGCAAAGGCCGAATTCATAGAAAACGTGGCGGAAATGGATGATGATCTTCTGGAGCGGTACCTGGAGGGGCACGAACCCACTCTGGACGAACTCAAGGCGGCTTTCAGAAAGGGAATCCTGGACGCGGAATTCTACACGGCCATATGCGGCGCCGCAACCCGGTCCATTGGTGTGGACTGCCTCTTTGACTTTATCAATGATTACATGCCCTCCCCTCTTGACCGGGGTTCATGGTCCGCCACCGATCATAACGGAGAGGAAGTGTCTGTGGAATGCGATCCGGACGCCGAATTTAGCGCACTTGTCTTCAATACCATTGCAGATGCGTATGCCGGACGTCTTTCGGTATTCCGCGTGATTTCCGGCAAAACCGGAAAAGAAGGCAATATCTACAATGTGACCAAAGGGAAAAAAGAGCGGTTCACCCAGCTTCTGGAGCTTGCCGGAAAAACCCAGAAGCCGGCCTCTCAAGCTCTTCCCGGATCCATCGTTGCTGTTGCCAAACTCAAGGAAACGTTGACCGGAGATACACTGACCGAATCCTCCGACTTTTCTTTCAAGCCGTTTGAGCCGCTTCCGCCGGTCATCTCTTTTGCCGTGGAACCCAAGGCCAAAGGAGATGAGGACAAAATTCACGAATCCTTGAGGAAAATCCTTGAAGAAGACCAGGGGCTTATGCTCAAACGGGAAGAAGAGACCAAGGAGACGCTGCTGTGGGGAAGAGGTCTTGTACACATCGAAACCACGTGCGAGAAACTCAAACGCAAATACAGCGTGGAAGTCAACATTAAAACGCCCAAAGTGCCCTACAGGGAAACCATCAAAAAGAGCGTCCGGGTCCAGGGCAAACACAAAAAACAGTCCGGCGGCCACGGCCAGTTCGGAGACTGCTGGATCACCATGGAACCGCTCCCGAGGGGAGAAGGATTCGAGTTCGCCAACCAGATCGTGGGCGGGGCGATTCCGAAAAACTATATTCCGGCTGTTGAGGCAGGGATTAAGGAATCCGCTGAACGCGGTTTTCTGGCCGGTTTTCCCTGTGTGGATTTCAAAGTAATCCTTGATGACGGAAGCTACCATTCCGTGGATTCCTCTGAAATGGCTTTCAAAATGGCCGGCTCCCTCGCCTTCAAATCCGCCGTCCAGAAAGCAGACCCGGTGATGCTTGAGCCTGTGATGAAGGTTTCGGTCATGGTACCTGACGCGTATACCGGTGATGTCATGGGGGATTTCAACTCCAGGCGCGGCAAAGTGCTTGGTATGGATGCACTCGGAGAAAAACAGGTGATCAACGCCCACGTTCCCATGAGTGAAATGCTCCGGTACGCACCGGACTTAAGATCGATGACCGGCGGCCGGGGAACCTTTACAATGGAATTTGATCACTATGAAGAAATGCCCGGCGATCTGGCCGGGAAAGTGATTGAAAAGGTCAATGCGGAGAACGAGGAAAGTTCGTAAACCGGGTTCCGCCACAAGAAACTTGAAACAAGAGACTTGAGACAAGACAAATGGCATGGACTTTCATTTTAAAACATTCAGCGCCTGAAATGCTTGTCTCTTGTTTCTTGTCTCAAGTTTCCTGCAAAAGAGATTTGTCCAGTCCGCAGTGTTCCGCCGCACTTCTGTCCAGCAGATGACCGAGTTCTCCTTCTTTTTTCGGAAAAAACCCGAGGGTTTCATTCCACACTTTTTCATCCTCCATGCAGAAATACACCCGAACATCCCTGCTGTGGAACCGGATCCGGTCCGTCATTGCTTTGTACACCTGAATGCGAAGCGGCTTGAAATACCGCATTTTGTTGTCCAGCCCCTGGATGAACTCTCCGTAACAGATTTTGGAGTTTGGAAACCGTTTTTGGATAACAGGTTTCAGGGCGGGCATGTACCGGAAACTGCCGATGCTGATCCACACGATGTGTTCAGGGTTTACATATTCGAATATTTGATCGATCACCTCGGTATACTCCCCTTCACATCCCGGATCGATCACCACCGGATCAAAATGGAAGGAGACGGGATACCCCCAGGACACGCATCTGCGGGCGGCTTTCAGCCTTGCCGAAAGAGAGGCCGTACCCCTCTCCTCGGACCGGATCACACCGGGCGTGTTCAAGGACCAGGATACGATGGTTTTCCGGTTATGGTCCAACGCCCGCAGAGATTCGATGTTCACGGTTTTGGTTTTCAGTTCCAGAACGGCCCTGTTCTGCCCGGCGAATTCTTTGACCAGAAACACGGGAAGATCGCTGACCGGCTCCCAGATCAGACTGTCTGTGAACTCCCCGGTGCCCATCCGGCAAATCCGGTCCCCTTGCGAAACGGTTTCAATCTCCTGCCGGATTCGATCTTTTTCAACAAAATAGCGCAGCAGAGGCGGATTGAAATACGCCTGCAGAATGCAGTAGGAACAGTCCATGGTGCAGAAAGTGCCGGCATGGAGGATGGTGTAATCGCAGCAGGTGTAGTGGCTTGTCCCCGGGCAGTCTTTGATCAGCGCCCCCGGGTTGCGGGTGATGTAGAGGGTCTTTTTGCCCTGAAGCACAGGATCTGCGAATCCGGCAAGATAATCGAAAATGTCGTTTTCCTGCTCAACCACCTCGCCGGGAAGCTCCAGGTTCCCCCGTAGGGTTTCGGTTTCCTCCATTCCCCGGACAGCCGGATCGATGAAAAGTTTGTCAATCTTCATCTGATAATGTCCCGGAGCCGTTCGCTGTACCTGGCCCGGATGAGCTTATCCAGTGCACGGTTGAACTCATCCGCCGTTTTAAAGTCAAAGGAAAGGCGGTACGTGTCCCCTTCAAAATTCAGAGGGGGCTCCAGTGAAATGGTGTCCCCGAATTCCAGTTCTTTCAAAGCAGCTTTGTGTTCCCGGAAGGCTTTGGACTTTTCCGGAAACCGTCGTTCTGCAAGCAGGTTGCGCAGGCGCTCGGTTTTCAGGTTTTCATCCGGGTGATCCATGGTGACGATCGAGTCCACTTCCTCTGAATCCATGAGCTGTGGGATCGGTATGTCTTCCCTTTCAGCGATCTCCCGGATATGGGTGATCACATCCAGTTGTTTGTTCCGCCCCATTTTGATGTGCTGAAAAAGCCGGATGAACCTCTCCTTGATATCCGGATCAAATGTTTCCAGTTTTGCAAGGGTTTTGATGGACAATCTGGAATCAAGGATCATCCGGTGGATATCACCGGTCTGCTTGCCGACGATCAGAAGAGTCTCTGCAATGCGGGGGTTCAGCTTCTCATTAAAAAGAGCCGGAGAATCTTCCACAATCCGATCAAGTGCCATGCTTTCATTTAAAAGCACCATGCCCCTGGCCTTTTCCACCATGTTAAGGGGCCGGGCAAAGGCGTTATCGACAACCGCGGCCCTGGCGCAGAAACGCAGGGCCGCCTGTGTGTCTTTGGAAGCATCCACCACCCGGGCCGGAATAAAAGTTCCACCGGCCTGTTTCATCGCTTTTATCCGCAGGTGGCCCGATACAATAGTATATCCGGGGCGGTCTTTGTTCCCGCCCTCTTTCATCAGAATACACGGATGAAAAATCCCGTAAAGAGCCACTGACCGAACCAGATTATCCAAGGATTGCTCCGTGGTGATCCGGTACGGGTGATCGTCCTGAATGATCTTATTGAGAGGGACGTTTTGATCAGTGATCATTTGCCGCCGTCGGTGAGAAGATCAAAAATTTCCCTGTACGTATCAGCGGTGTTCCGGATCACATCTTCGGGAAGATTCGGACCGGGGGGTGTCTTGTCCCAGCCCGACTGCACCAGCCAGTCCCTGACATACTGCTTGTCATAACTTTTCTGGGATTTTCCCGGCTCGTATTCCTTTTTGGGCCAGAATCGAGAAGAATCCGGTGTCAGCACCTCATCGATCAATACGATTTTATCGTCCACAATTCCGAATTCAAATTTGGTATCGGCAATGATGATCCCTTTTTCCCTGGCAATTTCAGCTCCCCGCTTGTATATATCAAGGCTGAGCCTTTTGACTTTTTCCGCGGTTTCCGCCCCCATGAGTTCCACTGTTTTTTCATAACTGATGTTTTCATCATGGAAACCGGCCTCTGCTTTTGTGGACGGGGTGTACAACGGCTCCGGAAGCCGGTCTGACTCTTTGAGGCCGTCCGGAAGCTCGATGCCGCATACGTGCCCTTCTTTGCTGTAGGATTTCCATCCTGAACCTGAAATATAGCCCCGGACAATACATTCGACAGGAAGGGGTTTCGCTTTTTTCACAAGCATGCTCCTGCCCTCGAGTATATCCTCGTACTGTTTCAACGGCTCCGGATATTCGTTCACATCCGCGGTAATCAGGTGGTTGTCCACAATATCCTTCATTTTTTCATACCAGAAAATGGAAATCTGGTTCAACACCCTGCCTTTTCCGGGTATGGCGTCCGGAAGGATGACATCAAAGGCGGAGAGTCTGTCGGTTGTCACCATCAAGTAGGCATCCCCGGTATCATAAATGTCCCTGACCTTCCCTTTGCCCACCAGAGCTACGTCATGTAAAGATGTTTCCATAACCACGTTGTTCATTTTGCATCTCCTTGTCTTACCAATTCATTATCATCTCATTATTCGTTGATACGCAGATTACACAAAACAGAGCGGATTTTCCCCGGTTCTTATTTGCGGATCACGTGCCGCAGGTTATCCTTTTTTTTCTGATTTTTGCCGTTAGCCACCGCTGTCACCGCTTTTTTAATACACTGACGCATCTGTTTGGAAGAAACATTGAGCCCGGGAATCAATTTCATATATTCGAGAAACACATCCCCCGGCGCTGCGCGATTGAGTTTCCCGGGTCTGAGATAGTCGTAAAAATCAGAATACATGTGTTTCAGAAAAAACTCATATCGATTTTCACCTTTCGGCAGGTGTTTGTCGATAAGCTTTTCAAGTAACTCGAATCCGCCGGGCCTGGAGAACCAAATGGTACTGATGCCGGTTCTGGATTCGAAATCGAGATACTCATAATATGCCTCGACCAGGGGGTTCGAACTGTCATACTCAGGCAGAATTCTTGTAATCTGGGCGTTGAGAACGTTGATTCCCACGAACCGGGCAATGCTGGTTCGTTTATTCCCTTCTTTCACGTAAAACCTGCGCAAGAACTCGAACAGCTCGATCCGGTTGGCGGACTGCAGCCAGTCCGACTGGGTGTTGTAAAGTTTAATCCATTTGGATATAAAATCCCCTGTGTAGTCGCTTTGAAGCGGCATGAAATTGCAGGAAAAACAGTACCGTCTCCCCGAATCCACAGTTCCCCGGATTCTTTCCGGCGCAAGGTATCCTGTAAAAAAAGGACGCTCGGAAATTCGGTACGTATACCCTTTGAGATCGTTTTCCAGGCTCGGGAGATACGGATCCCGTTTGAGAAACCGGGCCTGAAGGACCTCTTTTTTTGCAATGGATCTGGCTTCCTTATATTTTCTGTACGGGTCTTTGCCGTATAAAAAATTATATTCAAATGTTTGCATGATGAATCTTTATTTCATTCAAATGGTTTGCATCGGTTTTTCCGGTTCTTTTAAACAGACCTCTCTTGTATCGGGGTCATACAGTACATGCACATACGGTATGGAATTGATCAGATACATATCCAGTTTTTCCACATAAAAATTCAGAATTTCAGGCGTATACCTGGGATGGATGTGTCCGTAAAACCACAGTCTCGGCTTGAGAATGTCGGCGGCCTCGGCCAGCGATGCCGACGGCTGGTGAAAAGCGCCGATGTCAGGCTCAAACCCTTCGAAAAAAGGGGCCGAGTGCGAGATCATGATATCGATGCCGCAGTCTTTAAAAAAATTCTTGAATTTCAGCTTGCGTATGTAGGATTTCACAGCGGAGTCAGAAAAGAAAAAAGGACTGTTTCCGTAGGCCGGGGCCCCTGAATATCCTCCAACGGCAATCTCGCTCTCCCCATGCTTGAAGGTACACACCCCTCCATCGAGAACGTACATTCCTTTGTATATCCTGCAGTAAGAATCGCACGCAGGATTTTTATCATGGAAAAAAATCTCGTCATGGTTGCCGTACGTCATGACCCGGTGCTGCGGCGCGTACCTGTGGATCAGAATCTCGGTATAGGACGGGGGAAGATCACCGCAACTGATGAGCATGTCCACACGATCAAGATCCGGCAGTCGTCCTTTGAGCGCCTGTTCATCCGAAACTGCAAGAATATGTATCATACAAATAAGTTGTCTCTAAAAATTCAAATCTTTAATGATACTAAAAAAACATCGTAAAAGTCAATAATTAAATGTTTTTCCGGCCCCTGTTTTTCCCGGCAAAATGCTTTGCACAAAAAAATTTATTATGTTATGCAAATAAAAAGTTTTACCAAATGAACAGTTATCCAGTAAGGAGCGCTTAGTATGTTACACACAGATGATTGGGTCTGGGAGCCGGGCAAAAAAACCGTCGCGGATCTGGATAAATGGGAACAGGAATATTCCTATATAGAGGAACCTTATGCCGGGCCGGACGGAGAGTCCGTTTCAGCGGTCGTCAGGAACGACGAAATGGAGTTCACAATCTGCACCCAGGCAGGAGACGATTCAATTCAAGCCTGGGAAAACACCTATGATAAGATATGGAACTTACAGTACGGACCGGACAACCGGCTGTCCGCTTTTGTATCGGACATGGCCGAATGGACGGTTGCAACCGATGACCAGGCATGGGAGAATACATACGAATTTGTCTGGAAAATGACAATGAGCAACAACGGCCGCGACATTGCGGCATGCTCCCAGAGCGAACTCCGATACGGGGTGATTGTCAACGACAATCCATGGGGGCAAGATTTTTCCAGGCTCAACTCAATGATCATGAGCCGGGACGGGAAGCGCACAGCAGGCGTGGTGGAAACCGAGCCCGTACTGGAAGGGGAAATCTTCAAGTTCCGGAAAGGCTGCTATTCCGTGGCCGTTGACGGAAAACCCTGGGATAAAAGCTTCATGAACGTATGGGATCCCTGTTTTTCATCCGACGGTCAACATACCGCGGCAAGCGTCCGGCACAACTATTATGAGTACACCATTGCCGTGGACGGCAAACCATGGAACAAATCTTACGGATCGGTATGGGAGCCCCGGTTTTCTCCTGTGGATTCCTCTGTTACCGCACCGGTGAAACAGGATGGAAAATGGTACCTGGCCAAAGACGGGGAAACTTTCTGGGATAGAGGGTACACCCAGCTCTGGCGACACTTTTACATCGGTGACGGCACTTCGGTGGCAGCGATTGTCGCCCCGGCGTATGGCAGATGGACCCTTTCCGTGGACAATGTCCCATGGAGCACCACCTTTGATGAATACCTGACCGATCCGGTGGTAAGCCCGGGGGGCACAACACTGGCTGCTGTATTCAAACACAAGGGAACCTGGGGGATTGTTGTGAATGACAAGCCATGGGAGGGTCGTTTTGATATGGCTTTTGCTCCCGTATTCAGCCCTGACGGCGACCATGTGGCGGCAAAAGTGGAAAAAAACGGCAGGTACCATATCGCCATAGACGGAAAGATCCTTGAACCAGGCTATAAACGGCTTGAAAATCCTGTTTTCAGCCCGGACAGTTCACGGATTCTCATCCGCGGCATGGAAAAGAACAAGTTCACGCGCGAAGTTATTGATATCAAAGAATAAGGAGTGTCGGTATGTATACCGTTTATTCATTTGTAACCGGACCTTTGGCATGGATTGCATTTACAGTGTTTATCGCCGGCAGTATCATCCGGTTCGCCATGCTGTACTCGCTTGCCAGAAAAAAGGACGGTATGGTTTTCCAGTACATGAATTTCAAGTTCGCTCTCCGATCCATCGTACACTGGATCATCCCCTTCGGCAGCCGGAACATGCGCCGCCATCCCGCCATGACCATCGTTACCTTCATTTTTCATATCTGTCTTATCCTTGTACCGATTTTTCTGTTCGCCCATATAGTCTTGTGGCATGAGAGTTTCAATATCGACTGGATCGCCCTGCCGAATGCGGCCGCTGATGTCATGTCCCTGCTTGTTGTGGGTTCGTGTATCTTTTTCGGTGCCAGGCGCATTATGCTGGATGAAGTGAAGTATTTGACCACATGGATGGATTTTGCCATACTGATTGTTGTGGCGGCACCATTTATCACCGGTTTCTGGGTCTATCACCAGTGGGCCGGATCCGCCACCATGACAATCGTCCATATTGTATCAGGGGAGTTGATGCTTGTGATCATACCTTTTACCAAACTCTTTCACATGTTCCTGTTCCCGTTCACACGCGGATACATTGGATCTGAATTCGGTGCGGTCAGAAAGGCCAAAGACTGGTAAAATCAACTTTTAACCATTCACTGAAAAGGTTTCACATGACTGAATCAAAAAGTGTTGAAAATACGCAAACCAAGGATGAGGGAATCGTAAAAGGAGTTGAACAGCTGTCTCCGGAAAAGATCGAACGGGTGATCCGTCAGGTCCTTGATGACGAAACAGGGGCAAGATTAAAGACGTACGTGGATACCTGCGTTCACTGCGGCCTCTGCAGTGAAGGCTGTCATTACTTTCTTTCAAGGGACCGGGATCCGAAATTTTCCCCTGCCGGCAAGGTCAAGCAGACCCTCTGGGAGATCATGCGGAAAAAAGGCAAGGTTTCCCCGGAATTTATTAAAAAAGCGGCCGTTGTGGCCTACACCCAGTGCAACCTTTGTAAAAGATGCGCCATGTACTGTCCGTTCGGAATCGATATCGCCTACGTCATCTCCGTTATGCGCCGGATCTGCCACAAACTCGGCGTCGTGCCGCTGTATATCCAGGATACGGCCCACAGCCATTCGGTTTCGTTCAACCAGATGTGGGTCAAGGATGACGAATGGGTGGACACTCTGATGTGGCAGGAGGAAGAGGCCCAGGATGAAATGGAGAATCTCCGGATTCCCCTGGATAAAGAGGGAGCCCGCACCCTCTACTCGGTGATCGGCCCGGAACCCAAGTACAGGGCTCACCTCATCTACCAGGCCGCCGTCATCATGAACTCGGCCGGCGAAGACTGGACCATGCCCTCTTCTCCCGGATGGGACAACAGTGACATGTGCATGTACACGGGCGATCTGGAAATGATGGAAAGACTCAAGCGCAAACATTTTGAAACCGCTGCCGACCTCAAGGTCAAACGGATCGTGATGGGCGAATGCGGCCATGCGTTCCGTTCGGTTTACGACATGGGCAACCGGGCGCTGGGGTGGAAGATGCCCCCCATTGAAGTGGTTCATGCCATTGAATACTACTACGAGCTTTTCAGCAATGACAGAATCAAGATCAAGCACAAGCTTGACACCCCCGTCACCCTCCATGACCCATGCAACATCGTCAGAGGCAGGGGGCTTCATGAAATGGCCCGAAGTGTGGTCAATTCCACCTGCAAACATTTCATTGAAATGACACCGAACCGGGAACACAACTTCTGCTGCGGTGCCGGAGGCGGTGTCATTAACTGCGGCCCGCCTTTCAAGGATCAGCGGATGGACAACAGCAAAGCAAAAGCGGAGCAGCTTTTTGCGGCAAAAGCCCAAGGAGCTGAGATTGTCATCGCCCCGTGCCACAATTGCCACGGCGGCCTTGAAGATATCATTCATCATTATGGCGTAGAGATGGAGCTGAAGTTTCTGGGAGACATTATCAGCGAGCTTATTGAACTGCCTGAATAACAAAGGAGGACACCAATTGCAAAAACGTACGTCCATAATCAGAATTCTGTCACTGGGAGGAGTGTTTTTGCTGTGCCTGGCGGCAATCGCCTGGAGTACCGATTGTGAACGCTTCAGCGATCCCACGTTCAAGAATCCGTCCAGGCCGCCTGCATGTTTTAATCACGAAAACCACGCCGATTTTTACGAGTGCGCCACTTGCCATCATGTGTACGACAACGACGGAACCCTTGTTCAGGGAGAGTCATCAGAAGGCATGTACTGTTCGGACTGCCATTACGACAGCAATGATCCCAAACAGATGGATCTTATGACCCGTTACCACAAACAATGCAAAGAATGCCATATCCAGGAACAATCCGGCCCGATTACCTGTGCGGGATGCCATAAAAAGGAAAAATAATTTTCACCAAGGGGGAAAAATGGCAAAAAAAATTCTTGTTGTAGACGACGACCCGGTTATAGTAAAATATCTGACAAATATATTCAATGACAACGGGTACGAAGCCTGTTCCGCAAAAGACGGAGCCGAGGCTTTTGAGGTGCTGAAAAAGGAAAAACCCGATTTGATCACCCTTGATCTGGAAATGCCGAAAGAATGGGGACCGAAATTTTTCAGGCGCCTTTCCAAAAACGAGGAATTCAAAGATATACCGGTGATCGTTATCAGCGGACTTGCAAGCCGGCACCTTTCCATTGACAAAGCCATCACATGGCTTGCCAAACCGTTCGATCCGGAGCAGCTCATCGGCATTGTAAAAAACACCATCGGCTAAAAACAGGAGCGATTCAATGTAACTATGCCTTCTTTTTTATACAGAATCAAACACAGCCTTGTATTCAAGATTATCCTGGTTCTGGGCTGTGTCTCTCTGGTGGCCATATCCATCTGGGCGTTTTTCAGCATCCGTCACCAGCACAAATACCTTTTGAACGATTCCGTGAAAGATGCCGACCGGATCAGCAGAACCATCAAACTCGGCACGCACTATGCCATGATGCTCAACTCCCGCGACGACATCAACCAGATCATCCAGAACGTGGCCAGACAGAAAGATATCGAAAATATCCGCATTTACAACAAAAAGGGATATGTAAAATTTTCCAATGTGGAAAGTGAAGTCAACAAGGTCGAACACCTTGATTCCGAAGCCTGTCATGTCTGCCATCTCCAGGAACCGCCCCTTGTGGAACTCACCCTTGAGCAGAGAAAGAGAATTTTTACCACAAACAAGGGTGAGCCCCGCCTCGGGATTTTAACGCCCATATACAATGAACCCGGTTGTTCGGAAAAGTGTCATTTCCACAACAAGGAAGATGAGGTCCTGGGGGCTCTGGATGTGGTGGTTTCCCTTGAAGAGACCCATGCCGAGATCCAGAATTATGAAAACAGCATTTATCTTCTGGCCGGTGTGATTTTTATCGTACCCTCCATTTTTATTTTCCTCTTTATATACAAACTCGTGATCCGGCCTGTTCAGCAGCTCACCGAAGAGACCAAACACATCACTTCCCCGGAACGGATCAAAAAGATCAGCGCCGCACCGGAAAGTGAAATCGGTAAACTTACAAGCGCCTTCACAAGCATGAGCGAGAGAATTCAAAACGACCAGAAGATTCTGAAAAAGCAGAAAGATGAATACAGAGAACTGTTTGAAAGAGTCCCCTGCCTGATCACGGTCCAGGACAGAAATTACAAACTGATCAACTACAACAAGGAGTTTTACAAAAAATACAACCCCAACCCCGGGGATTACTGTTTTCAGGCGTACAAAGGAAGAAGTTCAAGATGCGACGACTGTCCCGTGGAAAAGACGTTCCGGGACGGACAGTCCCATTACTCCGAGGAACAGGGAATCGGCAAAGACGGTACCATGGAGTACTGGATCGTCCGGACCTCCCCTGTAAAAAACGCCAGGGGCGAGATCGTGGCGGCCATGGAAATCAATCTGGACATCACCGAGCGCAAAGAACTGGAGGAACGGCTGGAGCAATCGGAAAAGAAGTATCATGCCATTTTCAACAATATCCCCAATCCGGTTTTCGTACTCGATTACAGTTCACTTGAAATCATCGACTGTAACCAGAGTGTGGCCCATGTGTATGGATACGAAAAAGAGGAAGCAAGGAACATCGATTTTCAATCGTTCTTTGTGGATACGGACACCCACGATTATGCGGAAAAACTGAGAAACGAGGCCATGATCAACAGTGTCCGGCATTACAGAAAATCCGGAGAAGCGATCTTTGTGGATATCTGGATTTCCCCTTCCCGGTATCCCGGCCGACAGGTCCTGCTTGTCACCACATCAGACATCACGGAACGGCTTGAAACCGAAGCTCAGCTCAACCAGGCGGCCAAGCTCGCCACACTCGGAGAAATGGCAACAGGTGTGGCCCATGAGCTGAACCAGCCGTTATCCGTGATCAAAACCTCTTCCTCGTTTTTTGTTTCAAAAATCAAACGAAACGAACAGATCGATCCGGACACCCTTCACAATCTTTTATTGAAAATCGACTCCAACATTGACAGGGCATCCAAAATCATTACCCATATGCGGGATTTTGCAAGAAAATCCGATACCACCCTTGAAAGAGTCGATGTAAAGGGAATTATCAACTCGGCCACTGAAATTTTCAGCCAGCAGCTCAAGGTCCGGGGGATCGATATCGTTTTCGACATCCAGGAGGACCTCCCCTTTGTCAAGGGAGACGGGGGAAGGCTCGAACAGGTGATCATCAACCTTCTGATCAATGCAAGGGACGCCATAGAAGAAAAACCCGAAGCAACACCGGAAAATCAGAACCCGGACGACGTGATCACAATCCGGTCCTACGGCAAGGACGGCCGTGTTCATATCGAAGTCTGCGACACCGGCTCCGGTATTCCCCGGGATGTGGCAAATAAAATATTCGAACCCTTTTACACCACAAAAGAGGTGGGCAAAGGCACCGGTCTCGGCCTGTCGATCAGCTACGGCATTGTCAGGGAGTCCAAAGGGGAAATCAGGATACTGGAAACCTCGTCAAAAGGAACCGTGTTCCAGGTCAGTCTGCCTGAATACATTCCGGAGGAGTGAACCAATGGCATCAAACAAAAAAAGCAACCCTGTACTTCTGGTGGATGATGAGGAAGATATCCGGGAGGTTCTCGGCATAACGCTCAAAGACCTGGGGTACGATGTCAAGACAGCGGAAGACGGGAAAAAGGCGCTGGAACTGTTTGACAGATTCCGTTTCCCCGTGGTGCTCACGGATATCAAAATGCCGGGAATGGACGGGATCGAACTCCTCAAAAAAATCAAGACGCAATCCCCGGATACCGAAATCGTCATGATCACCGGACACGGGGACATGAACCTTGCCATCAACAGTTTCCGGAACGAAGCGGTGGAGTTTATCACCAAACCGGTGGACGTGAGCAGCCTTGAAGTGGCCATGCGCCGGGCAGAAGAAAAGATTGAAAACCGGAAACGCCTGTCCGAGTATACGGCAAACCTCGAAAAACTGGTGTCAGAGAAAACCGAGGAACTGAACCGGGTCAAAGAGTCCGAACCCGAAGACTTGGAAGAAAAGACCGACATGAAATCGGTGATGGACAATCTGCCTCTTGTCATTTTCTTTGTGAACAGGGATCTGAGGATCACGGCCTCCAATCGCCTTTTCAAAAACAAGTTCGGCACGGTAGATGATTTCTGCTTCGCCGCGCTCATGGGAAGCAACAGCGCGTGCAGCCCCTGCCCTGCCCTCAAATGTTTCGATTCCGGCACATCCGAACAGATGGAAGTGACCTTCAGGGTCGGAACGGAAAAGGACAAGCCTTACCTTGCCTGGTCTTCGCCTGTGGAGGATTCTAAAGGCAATATTTCCGATGTCATGATCATTGCAACGGACATCAACCAGATCGTGGATATCCAGGACCACCTGACCTCTCTCGGTCTTATGGTCGGATCGATCTCCCACGGCATCAAGGGGCTTCTCACCGGCCTGGACGGCGGGGTGTACGTACTTGACTCGGCCATCTCCAAAAAGGACGACTCCCAGGCAAAAGAAGGCCTGGAGATGGTCAAGCAGATGACGCATAAAATCCGGAAACTGATCCTGGATATCCTGTTCTATGCCAAAGAAAGAGAGCTCAAAAAAGAAAACGTTCAGGCCAAACGCCTCCTGGATGATCTTGTCAAAACCGTCTCCCCGAGAGCGGA
>CAYFVA010000018.1:13467-20496 GCA_964346265.1 uncultured Desulfobacterales bacterium | reverse complement strand
GCAAAAGATCAGGGGGAAGTGTTTGAGCCGGTGACCATAAAAGACGAGCGGTACAAATCCGAGGTTTTACAGTGAAAAGGGAGGTGATTTTACAGGTGGACAACCTTGCCGTATCCTTTTCAGCGGATACGGGAAATGTCCGGGCCGTGGACCGGGTGGGGTTCGAGCTTGAAACGGGATCGACCCTCGGTGTTGTCGGCGAGTCCGGCTGCGGCAAAAGCGTTACCGCCCTCAGTATCATGCGTCTTCTGCCGATTCCGGCCGCCGTGATTGAAAGCGGTCGGATCGTATTCCAGGGGGAGGACCTGCTTTCGTATCCTGCGGAGAAAATGGCCCGGGTGAGGGGAGGCAGGATCTCCATGATCTTTCAGGAACCCATGACTGCCCTGAACCCGGTCCACAAAATCGGCAGTCAGATCTTTGAGGTGTACAGGCTGCACCGGCCTTCCATGACCAAAGAGCAGATGCGGAAACAGGCCGCCGGAATGCTGGATATGGTTGGGATAGCCGATCCGTACAAGGTGCTGGGGCTGTATCCGCATCACCTGTCCGGCGGTATGCGGCAGCGGGTAATGATCGCCATGGCCCTGGCGGCCCGTCCTGATATTCTGATCGCAGACGAACCCACCACTGCGCTGGACGTTACGGTCCAGGCCCAGATCCTGGAGCTGATCAAGGAACTTCAGCAGGAGTATGCCATGTCAGTTCTCCTGATCACCCATGATCTCGGTGTGATTGCAGAGTACTGTGACAGGGCGCTGGTGATGTATGCCGGCCGTGTGGCTGAGAAAGCCCGGGTGAACCGTTTGTTCAAAAATCCGGCACATCCGTATACAAAAGGCCTGCTGGCCTCGATTCCTTCTCTTGCCGGACAGAGAAAATCCGAGTTGATCACCATCAGCGGGACGGTTCCCTCTTTAAAAAATCTTCCCGCAGGCTGCAGATTTTCTAACCGGTGTCCGCAGCAAATGGATGTCTGTGTGAGGCAGGCGCCCGCAGAGCGGCTTGTGTCGGGTGATCATACAGCTGCCTGTTACCTTGTGCCCCAAAGAGAAAAAGGAGAGGGCGCCCATGCTTGAAGTGCGGAATCTGAAAAAATATTTCCCGGTTTACGGGGGAGTGTTTCCTCGGCCCAAAGGATGGGTGCATGCGGTGGATGATGTCTTTCTTACCGTGCAAAAAGGAGAAACCTTGGGTCTTGTCGGAGAATCCGGTTGCGGCAAGACCACGCTCGGCAGGTGCGTGGTGGGATTGTACGACAAATCAGGAGGTCGGGTTCTTTTCAAGGGAGAGGATATCTTTGCCATGAAAAGGGCAAGGCTCAAGGCGCTTCGCCTTAAAATGCAGATGATTTTCCAGGACCCGTACGAATCCCTCAATTCCAGACAGATGGTCGGACAGGTACTTGCAGAAAAGTATCATATCCACAAAAAATCACATCCGGCAATGAATGAAGAAATCGCCCAAACCCTGGAGATCGTGGGCCTTGAAAAGGAAGACATGATGAAATACCCCCACGAGTTCAGCGGGGGGCAGCGGCAGCGGATCGGCATTGCCAGGGCGGTGAGTCTGAATCCCGAACTGATCGTTTGTGACGAGCCGGTTTCGGCCCTTGACGTGTCGGTCCAGTCCAAGATTCTCAATCTTTTGCTCAGGCTCCAGAGGGAGCTGGATCTCACCTATCTCTTTATTTCCCATGACCTTTCCGTGGTCAAGCATATCTCGGACCGGATTGCAGTGATGTATCTTGGAAAGATTGTGGAGGCGGCCCATGCCGATTCCATATACGAAAACCCCTGTCATCCCTATACAGAGGCATTGATTTCGGCGATTCCCAATCCTGATCCGGAAAGTACAAAAAAACGATTGATTCTGAAAGGGGAGATTCCGTCGGTTGAAAATCCGCCGCCCGGCTGCCGGTTTCATACAAGATGTACGTATGCGGAAGATATCTGCAGCCGCGAGGAGCCGCCTTTGAGTGTCCGGAACACCCGGTCGGATCATTTCGCTGCCTGCCACCTGTTCTGAAAATACCTCTTTGCCTTTTTTAAAAGCCGATTAAAATCTTGCAACAATTTCAGTGTGGTGTTAGTATTCTATTTTTTATCGGCGGGGTGTTGCGCCGGGAAACAGGGGTCAAGCCGGGAGATTGCGCGTTGGTCGGGATCAATCTGAAAAAAATTCTGGTGTTTTTGCTGATTTCGGGACTTCTGCCGGGCCTCTTTGCCTGCCGGGAACCGGAGAGCGGGAATTCCGCGCAGTCGGCTCTTCTGACATCCGGTGACATGGTCATCACCCGGGCCGCATTCGAGGATCACCTGGAGTTGAAACTGGCGGCATATCCAACAGACATTCGGAAAACGCCTGTTGAATTCAACAGTGTGGTCATGGCCCTTGTCAAAGATCTGACCGAGGAGTTGATCCTGGTGCGGGCCGCACGGGAAAAGGGGATCACGATATCCGAAGCCGAGTTAGGGAAAGAGGAAAAGAAACTGAAATCGGATTATCCGGAGGATACGTTTGAAAACATGCTGTTGCGCAATGCAGTGGATTATTCTTATTGGAAAAAGCGGTTCAAACGGCAGCTTTTGATCGACAAGCTCATTCGACAGGAGCTTATGGAAAAAATCGAGATTACCTCGGAGGAAATGGTTTCTTACTATAACCGGTTAAAAACGGACTCCACGGAAGAGCCAAAAGAAAAAGAACGAATCCGCATGGAGGAAGAGGACCTTGTCACCCAGATCCGGCGCCGGAAGGCCCAAAAACGGTATCACGAATGGGTCAGGGAACTTTCTGAAAAATTTTCCGTAAAAGTGAACAATGAAAAATTGAAACTGATTTTACAATCAGTTCACCAAGGATAAAGGGGAGTGTAAAATGGGAAAAAGAGATCGGGCCCGTGTTCTTCTGACAGCCGTATGTCTTGTTCTGACAGTTGCCGCAGGTACAAAAGCCGCCGAAATGGTCGACCGGATCGTGGCGGTGGTCAATGACGATATTATCACTCTTCAGCAGCTGAACAGTATGGTTGCGCCTTATCTCGAGAAGGTTGAAAAAGCATCTTATCCGGAAGAAAAGCAAAAAAAGATTATCTACAACCTGAAAAAGGACATGCTCAACCGGATGATCGAAAGAACCCTTGCGGACCAGGAGGCGGAAAAATACAACATTACCGTAAGTGAAGACGAAGTGGACAAAGCCATTGAGCGGTTCAAGGAAAACCGCGGCATGACACGGGATGAACTGGAAAAAGCCCTGGAACAGGACGGGATGACGTATGAGGACTACCGGGGCAAAATCAGAAAGGAGATTTTGAGGCCCAAGCTGATCAGCCGCGCGGTCAATTCAAAGGTGGTGGTCACGGACAAGGAGGTAAAAGAGTATTTTGAGGAACATAAAGACAAGTATTCCGGGATCAAAAAATACGAACTGAGAAACATCCTCACCGAAGAAAAGGAAAAGATCAAACAGGCAAGGGCCTTTCTGGAGGAAGGCGGGGATTTCCGGGCGGCAGCGGAGAAATTTTCCGAAGCGTCCAATGCTTCCGATAAAGGTCGTCTGGGTGTTTTCAAGGAGGAATCCTTTTCCGAAAAGCTGAGACAACCCATCACCTCCTGCGGCCCGGGCGAATATACGGATATCATGGAAACCGATAGAGGCTTTCAGATTTTTTATGTGGAGAATATCGAAACCTCCGGGGGAAAGAGTCTGAAAGAGTCAAAAGAAGAAATTATCCAAACCCTGTATGACAAAAAGGCATCAGAGAAATTCGACGAATGGATGCAGTCTTTACGGGAAAATTCCCATATCGAAACCATGCTGTAACCGGATAGCGGACAGGAGAGGGAATCCATGAACAAAGACAGAAGCGAACTGCTGCTTGCCAGCATCAAACGTCTGCTCAGGCGGGGTGCCACAAAACAGCTGAAGAATATCATAAAAAAAACGCATATGGTGGACCTGACAGGGGTGTTCCGCGACCTGTCACCGGATAACCGGAAAAAGCTTTTTGATGTGATCGACTCTGCCGAAGAAAAGGGGACCCTTTTTTCAAAACTGGAAGAAAGCACATTTCTGGAGTTCGCAAAGACCGTTGAAATCGGGGAACTTGTACATATCTTCGAGCAGATGCCGGCAGATGATGCAGCCGAGCTTCTCAACCGGCTCGATGATGAAACCTCTGATCAGATTCTCCAGAAGATGAAGAATGAGGATTCCACCAATGTGGAACACCTCATGAGTTACGGGGAGGATACCGCCGGAAGCATCATGGTGCCGGACTTTGTGGCCCTGCGGGAGGACATGGGCGCAAGGGAGGTGATCGAGGCGCTTCAGAACAAGTACCTTGATGTGGAGATGCCTTTTTATATCTATGTGACAGATGATTACGGCAGACTTGTGGGGGTCAGTTCTCTGAGGCAGCTTGTGGTGGTTCACCCGGAAAAGCCCCTGAAAGAATTTATGGCAACCGATCTGGTTACGGTCAAGCCGTATATGGACCGGGAAGAGGTGGCCAAACTCGTTTCCAGGTACGATTACCTGGCAGTGCCTGTGGTGGATGACGACAACAAAATGGTGGGCATCGTGACCGTGGATGACGTGATCGACGTTCTGCACGACTCGGCCACAGAGGATATTCTCCGGATGGCCGGTGTGGGTGAGGATTTCGTGGAAACCCAGACCATCTTCCGGGGAACCCGGATCCGCCTGCCCTGGCTGTTTGCAAGTTTTCTGGGCGGGGTTGCCGCATTTTTCATTATCGGCGGGTTCGAAGAGAGTCTTACCCAATACACCAGTCTTGCCGCGTTTATTCCGGTGATCATGGGGATGGGCGGAAATATCGGCACCCAGTCCTCCACCATCGTTGTACGGGGACTTGCCACGGGAAAGATCATTGTCCGGGATTTCGGACAGGTGGTGTCAAAGGAGCTGGCCATCGGCCTGATCCTCGGCATTGTGTACGGTCTGTTCATAGGAATTGTGGCCTCTGTCGTTTACAGAGAAGAGGTCTACTTTATCCAGCTTGCCGTTTCCGTGGGGCTTGCCGTGCTCTCCTCCATGTCTGTGGCCGCACTGGTCGGCTCGGTGATTCCGCTCTTTTTTGAAAAACTGAAAATCGACCCGGCAGTGGCCACCGGCCCTTTTGTCACCACTTCGGTGGATATTGTCAGCGTGTTGTGCTATTTTTTCATTGCCACGGCACTTCTCGGGATTTAAACGGATACGGTGAATATGGCAGGATTTACTTCAGACGCCATCTTGCTCAGGAAAATCGAATACGGGGACCATGATTATATCATCACGTTCCTGACAGAGAATCTCGGCAAGGTTTCCGTGATGGCCAAAAACGCCAAAAAAAGTGTGAAACGGTTCCAGGGAGCGCTGGATCCGTTTTCGCTCATGAATATTGAATGTACGTATTCCAAGACCCGCAGGGATGCGCTTGCGTTCCTGATGAGCGCCCGGCTGGAACAGCCGTTTGCCGGAATCCGGACAGACGCGGTGAAGACCGGGTATGCAAGTTACTGGATTGAAATCCTTCATTCATACCTGGAGGCGGAAAAAGAGCAGGTGGAATTGTACCGGCTCCTTATGGATTCACTGGCGGCTCTGGACAAGGGGCTGATCGCAAAAGAGGTCCTGAACCTTCTGTTTCAGATTCGGTTTATGACCATTGCCGGCTTTTCCCCTGATTTTGTCTGCTGCGGCAAGTGTCGTGTGCCCCTGGACCGGATCCGGGAGGGAAATGTGGTATTCGATTTCAAGGACGGCCGGTTTTTTTGCCCCAGGTGCGAAAATTCGACAGCAGCAACCGGGATCAAGGTTTCCAAGGGAACTTTGAAACAGCTTTTCTGGATTAACAACAACGGGATGCAGAAGGTGGAGCGGATCCGGTTTTCCCCTGTATCGATCCGGGAAGGAGAAAAACTTCTCGAGGCGTTCGTTCCCTGTCATATGGGCAGGGATTTCAAAAGCCTCGGGTTTTTGAAAAGGGTCAGGTCCTGAGAAATGAATATCAAACCCATGCTTGAATCATCAATCGTGACGGTTTCGGTGCCCTGCCGGCTGGATTTCGGCGGTACACTGGACATCAGTACGTTTTATCTCCCGCTTTGCAGTCATTTGCCGTCCACCTTCAATGCCGCGCTGGACATGCGCACCACTGTCACTTTACAGCCCTGGGAAGAGGGGAGGGTGAAAGTCTCCTCCAAAGGATTTGAAAGCCGGGAGTTCCCTGCCGGCAGCGCCCCGTTCAATCAGCCGCTGGGGCTGATGTTCGCAGTGGTCGAATACTTCGGCGTTCACGGAGTGCATGTCCACATTGAATCGTCTTCACCTCCGAGAAGTGCGCTCGGCGGATCTTCCTCCGCTGCCACCGCCCTTTGTGCAGCGTTTCTTCACGCTTTGGAGAACCGGGCCGATCCGGCGAGGTCGGCATGGATCGCCCACTATATCGAATCCAGCGTGGCCGGAGTTCCCTGCGGGATGCAGGATCAGCTTGCCGCTGCTTTCGGAGGCGTCAACCAGTGGCTCTGGTTTCTTGACAACGGCAGGCCCGCGTTCCTGCAAAAAAAGCTTGTGACCGGGCCGGAGGCGATTACGGATTTGAATTCATGCATTCTTGTTGCATACTGCGGAAATCCCCATGAATCAAGTGATATCAACGGCAGATGGGTAAAAGGATTTATCGAGGGGAAAAACCGGGAAGAGTTCAAGTCCATCGCCCGGCTTACGGACCGGTTCTCCGGGGCGGTCGGCGCACGGAATTTCGAGCTTGCCGGAGGGTACATGAATGAAGAGACGCGGCTCCGGATGGATATGACGCCGGATGTGCTGGATGAAACCGGAAGCCTTTTGTTTGAGAAAGCCTGTGAAATGAACGTCGGCGCCCGGTTTACAGGAGCAGGCGGCGGCGGGTGTTTGTGGGCCCTGGGAGAAAAGAGCGCGGTAACGGCCCTTGCCCCCGAGTGGAAAAAAATCCTGGAAGAGCAACAAACCGGGGAACTGTTGGATACGGCAGTGGAT
>CAYFVA010000018.1:6133-13367 GCA_964346265.1 uncultured Desulfobacterales bacterium | reverse complement strand
AAATGCTTTCATATAACAAAATGAAACAGGTAAGGACGACAAAATGAATTTTCAGGATGTAATTTTAAACTTGCAGAAATTCTGGGCCGAGAGGGGATGTGTGCTGATCCAGTCCTATGATATGGAGGTGGGGGCGGGAACGTTTCATCCGACCACTCTTTTACGCGCGCTCGGGCCGGAACCCTGGAAGGTGGCCTATGTCCAGCCTTCCAGAAGACCCACTGACGGACGGTACGGGGAAAACCCCAACCGGCTCCAGCATTATTACCAGTACCAGGTGATTCTCAAACCGTCTCCGGATGATGTGCAAAATCAGTTTTTAGACAGCTTGAAAGTGATCGGGGTCAACCCCATGGAGCACGATATCCGGTTTGTGGAAGATGACTGGGAATCCCCGACCCTGGGGGCGTCCGGGCTTGGATGGGAAGTGTGGCTGGACGGGATGGAGATCACCCAGTTCACCTATTTCCAGATGACCGGCAGCATCGAGGTGGCCCCGGTTTCCGTTGAATTGACCTATGGACTTGAAAGAATCTGCATGTACCTCCAGGGGGTGGATAACGTATTCGATCTGAAATGGAACGACGAGATCACCTACCGGGAGGTGTATCACCAGCAGGAAGTGGAGCAGTCCACGTACAATTTTGAAATCGCTGATGTGGATATGCTGTTCGAGTTTTTTAAACGATACGAAGCCGAAGCTCACCGGATCGTCAAACAGGGACTTGTGATTCCGGCGTACGAGTATTGCCTCAAGTGCTCGCATACGTTCAACCTGCTGGATGCCAGGGGCGCCATCAGCGTAACTGAAAGAACCGGATACATCAAACGGATACGGGAGATTGCAAGGGAATGTTCAAAAGCGTACGTGGCGCAGAGAGAAGAACTCGGTCATCCGCTGCTGGAAAAAGAGGGGGTAAAGGGGTAAAAAATGAATACGCTATTGATTGAAATCGGTACGGAAGAGATTCCTGCCGGATATATCGTTCCGGCACTGGAAGCGTTCCGGGACAACCTGTGTACGCTGTTGAAAAGCTCGCGGATCGAATTCGGGAAAACCAAATATTTCGGAACGCCGAGACGCCTGGCCCTGATGGTACATGACGTGGCGGACCGCCAGAGGGCGGAGACGTCCACTGTTTTCGGACCGCCTGCAACAGTGGGCTTTGATGAAAACGGAAACCCGACAATCGCTGCTGAAAAATTCGCCCGGAAAGCAGGTGCTTCAGTGGAAGATCTTTTTCTGTCCGAGCAGGACGGGAAAAAAGGGAAATACCTGGCGGTGGTCAAGGAGGAAGAAAGGCTTGAGACAACCGAAATCCTTGAGAAAAATCTTGCCGACCAGATTCTTTCCATTCCGTTTCCCAAACGGATGAAATGGGGTTCTTTAGAGATTACCTTTGCAAGGCCCGTCATATCCCTGACCGGACTTTACGGAAAAACAGTCCTCAACTTCAGTGTCGGTAACGTGGAATCCGGCCGATTTGTCTTCGGACACCAGTTCATGGCCCCTTCAAAGCATGAGGTGCCGGATCCTGAATCCTACGAGCGGGTTCTTGAATCCGCCAATGTGATTGTGGACATCGAAAAACGAAAGGCGCTTCTCAAAGAAGAGATCGAAAAGGTGGCTGCGGAATACCAAAGCCGGATTGTCGAGGATGAGGAGCTTCTGGACATCAACACGAACCTTGTGGAATACCCGTATCCGGTGATGGGCCGGTTTGACGATGATTTTCTGTCCGTCCCGGACGAGGTGCTGATCACGGCCATGCGTGAGCATCAGAAATATTTTGCCGTCCGGGACGACCAGGGAAATCTCAGGCCGTATTTTATCGCGGTGAACAATACACGCGCCGGGGATATGAACGTTGTGGCCAACGGCCATGAACGGGTTTTGCGGGCACGGCTTTCCGATGCAAAGTTCTTCTGGGAGACCGATCTTCAGTCAAGCCTGGATGAAATGGCTGAAAAGCTCAGGAGAGTCACCTTCCAGGCGGAACTGGGCACGGTGTTTGAAAAAAGAGAGCGGGTCAAAACGCTTGCTGCAAAAATTGTGGATGTATACGGACGTGGAGATGCGGATGATCTGAAACCCAAAGTGGAGCGTGCAGCCGAGATCTGCAAGGCTGACCTTGTCAGCCAGGTGGTGATCGAGTTCACCAAACTGCAGGGCATCATGGGCCGGGCCTTTGCCGCAGAGGCCGGAGAGGAGCCGGAGGTTGCGGATGCAGTGGAGCAGCATTACCGGCCGGTGCATTCCGGGGGGCGGCTGCCTGAGAACGACACCGCCCGCATCCTGGCGCTTGCCGACAAAATGGACACCATATGCGGCTGTTTTTCCGTGGGGTTGATCCCCACAGGAGGAGCGGATCCGTATGCACTGCGGCGCCAGGGCATCGGAATTCTGCAGATCATGCTCAACTCTTCTTTTGCCTGTTCCCTCAACGACATGGTCACAGACAGCGTGAAGATGTTCGTGGATTCCGAGTCAAAGCAGGCCGAAGTGGCAGGAAAGGTTCTTGAATTTCTGCGGCAGAGAATGGTGAACATGCTCACGGACAGGGGCTTCAGCAAGGAATCTGTCAACTCGGCTCTTCAAGTGTCGTTTGACAACATCCCGGATGCCGCCGATCGTGTGAAAGCACTTGACCGATTGAGAAAGCAGCCGGATTTCGAGCCGGTTTCCGTTGCATTCAAACGAGTGGAGAATATCCTCAAAAAAGCCGGGGCCATGAGAGACGTGAGCGTTGATCCGTCCGCTTTTGCGGATTCGTCCGAAAAAGCCTTGTTCGAGGCGTGCAGTGACTCCAAAACACAAATCGACGGGTTCACGGCAAACGGGGATTATGAAAGCGCACTCCGGAAAATCGCGGAATTGCGGCCGGTGGTGGACCGGTTTTTTGATGACGTCATGGTCATGCACGAAGATGAGAATCTGAAAAGAAACCGGATCGCACTTTTGGTACGTGTTTCCTCCCTTTTTAGAAATATTGCGGATTTTACCAGAATGTAACGGTTTACCCATAAGGAGGTATATATATGGCGGGATTTGATCCTGAAAAAGACAAAAAAATCAACGAGTGGAAATGCGAAGAGACGGGTCTTGTGGTTTCCATCAACCAGTACGGTGATGGAGAACCCAAGGTTCAGGTGGGGCCGAGAATCCTGAAAAAGAAGGACGGAACGGATCGCGCTCCCATGAAGGCGGGCCGGCTCTCCCTTGAAGATGTGATGTGGCTCTATGACATTATAGATGAGGTAAAGGATGAACTATCCGACCTTGTCGGACCTGAATGATCCTTCTCTGATTCCCCCTCCGGGGTCACGATCCGCCCCGGATGTCGGGCCGGCGGCTGTCATGGTCAGCACCGGCCCGGATATGAAACAGGTCAGGAAACGGTACCCCGGTGCCGCAGAGTCCTCCTTTTTTATCAGCACCCTTGTTGCCCCTGACTCAGGCGGAAAGGGGCTTTCATTTGCAGGTCCTTATGTCGGGGCCCCGTACGCTGTGATGCTCCTCGAATCCCTGATTGCCAAAGGTGCCCGGCATATCGTGGTGTTCGGGTGGTGCGGCGCGGTGTCAGAAGATCTTGAACCCGGGGATCTTGTGATCCCGGATGAGGCCATGGCAGACGAAGGTACATCCAGACATTATATGAATGCCGGAGAGGGGTTCTCCTCCGTAGCACCGTCAAAGGATCTTACAGCCGCTTTTGAAAACCGGCTGAACCACAACAAAGTTTCGTACAAAAAGGGGCGGATCTGGACCACAGACGCCATATACCGGGAAACCCGGAAGAAAATCGACTATTTCCGGCACAAAGGGGCAAAGGCTGTGGAGATGGAATGTTCGGCCCTGTTTGCGGCGGCTGCCTTTCGGAAGGTGGATGTGACCGCACTTCTTGTGGTTTCCGATGACGTGGGATCGGACGAGTGGAATCCGGGGTTCCGGAAAGAGGCGTTCAAACAGGCAAGAAGAACGGGTATTGAGGCGGTTATTGATTTTTCCCGAAAGTTGAATGAAAATGGATCCTGATATCGGAAAAGAAGCGGAAAAGTTGAAAAAAGAGCTGGCCGAGCACGGCTTTCGGTACCATGTGCTGGATGATCCGGTGATATCCGACGCACGGTACGATGCCATGATGAACAGGCTGATTGAAATCGAACAACAGTACCCCGAGCTTGCAACAGTCGATTCCCCCACCCGGCGGGTCGGGGCGCCTCCCCTTGACGCTTTTGAGACCGCTGTTCATACGATCCCCATGCTCGGTCTGGACAACACCTTTTCCGAGCAGGAGGTGATGGAGTTTCACACCCGGATCAAGAGAATGCTCGGTGTATCGGATCTTTTTTATACGGCAGAGCCCAAGCTGGACGGGGTGGCGGTGGAGCTGCGGTATGAAAACGGCGTTCTCGTCCAAGCGATCACAAGAGGGGACGGCACCACCGGAGAAGTGGTGACCGACAATATCCGGACCGTTTCAAGTATACCCCTTTCCCTGCATCGGACGGACGAATGGACCGTCCCTTCTCTTCTGGAAGTCAGGGGCGAAGTGATGATCAACCGGCGGGATTTTGAACGGCTGAACCACGAGCGTCTCGAGCAGGGAGATGCCCTGTTTGCCAACCCGAGAAATGCGGCTGCCGGCTCTCTCCGTCAGCTTGACTCGAAAGTCACGGCCAAAAGACCGCTTGACATGTTTGTATACGGTACAGGCAGCTTTACGGACATTGCGTTTGACTCCCAGAAACAGATGTTTGAAGTGTTGAAAGCGTTCGGTTTCCGGGTCAATCCCCTGATCAAGTCCGACCTTCGCATCAGGGACGCCCTGGCATATTATCAAAAGCTTGAATCCATGCGGGATCGTCTCGATTATGAAATCGACGGCCTTGTCATCAAGGTGGATGATATCCAATTGAGACAGATGCTGGGGGAAAAGATCCGGAGCCCGAGATGGGCTGTGGCGTACAAGTTCCCGGCCATGCAGGAGACCACCACGATAAACGAGATTTCGGTCCAGGTGGGCCGAACCGGCACGCTCACCCCGGTGGCCCTTCTGGAACCCGTGGGCATCGGCGGGGTTACCGTGTCAAGGGCCAGTCTTCATAATGCAGACGAGGTGGCCCGAATGGACATCAGAAAAGGGGATACGGTACTTGTGATGCGGGCGGGAGACGTGATTCCCAAGGTGGTCAAGCGGGTAAACGAGAGGTCCGGGGATGACGCGCCGCCGTTTGCCATGCCAAAGCACTGCCCGGTGTGCTCGTCCCGGGTCAGGCGTATTGAAACCGAGGTGGCATACAAGTGTGTCAATGCCTCGTGTCCGGCCCAGGTCAAGGAACGGCTCAAACATTTCGTGTCAAGGAGCGGCTTTGATATCGAGGGCATCGGGGGAAAGCTTTCCGAACAGTTTGTAACGGAGAATGTGATTCAGACCGTGGCTGACCTTTTCACCCTCAAAAAAGAGGACCTTGTAAAACTCGAGCGAATGGGAGACAAGTCCGCGGACAACCTGATCCGGTCCATCGAGAAATCAAAAGATATTCCTCTTAAAAAGTTTCTTTTCGCACTCGGTATCGAACATACCGGAGAGAACGCATCCGATCTGATCAGCCGGGCATTCGGCACCCTCGAGAGGATAATGAACGCAGAAAAAGAAGAAATCGAGTCCGTGGAAGGCATCGGACCCAAAACCGCTTCCGCGGTTGCCGCGTTTTTTTCCTCTCCTGAAAACCGGGAGGTGATCGAGAACATGCTCTCCTGCGGGGTGGACCCGAAACCGGTCGCACAGGAAGCCGACTCACAGGCCGGCGCTGGATTCAAAGGAAAAAAGGTGGTGCTGACAGGCTCTCTTGCCACACAGTCGCGAAAACAGGCCAAGGAGAAGTTAGAGGCATTGGGGGCCAAGGTTACATCCAGTGTCAGCGCTTCCACCGATTTCGTGATCGCCGGGGAAAATCCGGGCGGAAAACTGGAGAAAGCACAAGAGCTCGGTGTTACAGTCCTTACGGAAGAAGAGTTTGTGTCCATGACGGACAAACTGTAAATATTTTGGAAACACAACCGGTTTTGGAAATTTGGAAACGTCACAGGAGGTGCCATGTTTGATTTTACCCTGAGTGCGAAACAGCTGGAATTGAGAGACGAGGTCCGGGATTTTGTCAAATCGATCCCGCGACAGATGATCCTGGATATGGACGCGGACAAGATCCGGTTTCCCAAAGAGTTTCTGTCCGAGGCAGGAAGGCGCAATCTCATGGGGTGCCGGTACCCTGAAGAGTGGGGCGGCCGGGGCATGGACTGGGTAACCACCTGCATGGTCATGGAAGAGGTCGGCGTTCTGGGGTATATTTTCGCCTGTACGTTCGGGGTGGGGGCGGAATTGGTCTGTGATGCCATTGTCCTGCACGGACGGGATGACCAGAAGGAAACGTATGTCAAACCCCTGCTCAAAGGGGAGAAGTTTGCAGCGGAATGCCTTACCGAACCAAGAGGCGGTTCCGACTTTTTCGGCACCACCACCACTGCAGAGGACAAAGGGGATCATTTTGTCATCAACGGGCAGAAACGTTTCATCGTGGGGGGAGAAGGCGCGGACTTTTTCCTGGTGTATGCAAGGACCGATCCGGATGCCGAGCCGCACAAGGGGATCTCCTGCTTTATCGTGGACAGAGACGAAGGAGTGGAGAGCACGTACCATTACGGATTGATGGGATGCCGGGGCGGCGGGGCAAGCCGTCTGGTGTTCCGGGACGTGAAAGTGCCGAAAGAAAATATCGTGGGCGAACTCAACGGCGGGTATGCCGTGTTTAATACCATGATGATTCCGGAGCGGTTAGGCACGGCCGCCATGACCATCGGAGCGGCGCGGCCGGCCCTGGACATCGCCACCGGGTATACATCGAAACGCAGGGCCTTCGGCAGGGAAGTGGCCCAATTCCAGGGAGTGAGTTTCCAGGTGGCGGAAGCGGCCACACTCCTGGATGCCTCAAGGGCCATGATCCAGGCCACGGCCCAGGCCGTGGACAACAGGGCCGATCCCAAGAGAATTCGGCGGATGGTGTCCGAAGCAAAGAAGTTCGTCACGGAATCCTGTCAGCAGGCCGTGCACAACGCCATGCAGGTGATGGGCGGCATCGGGTACACCAACATCTATCCGGTGGAGCGGATCTTCCGGGATTTGAGGCTGTCCTCCATCTGGACCGGCACCAACGAGGTCATGGCCATGATCAT
>CAYFVA010000018.1:0-6033 GCA_964346265.1 uncultured Desulfobacterales bacterium | reverse complement strand
GCGTTGACAAACAGGTGCGGATCAAAATCCTGCAGGTCTTCGATGCCTTCGCCTACGCCCACGTACTTGACCGGCAATTTCATCCGGTGGGCCACCGACGCCACGACCCCTCCCTTGGCACTGCCGTCGAGCTTGGTTACGGCCAGATCGGTGATCCCGACAGCCTGGTGGAAGAGTTCGGCCTGGGAGATGGCGTTCTGGCCGGTGGTCGCATCCAGCACCATCAGGACTTCGTGGGGGGCGCCGTTGAGACGTTTGCCGATGGAGCGCTTGATCTTTTTCAGCTCTTCCATCAGGTTCTTCTGGGTGTGAAGCCTTCCTGCCGTGTCGATGAGAACCACGTCAATGCCCCGGGCGGTGGCGGCTTCCACTGCGTCAAAGGCGACCGCGGCAGGATCCGCTCCTTCCCTGTGCCTGACAAAGGAAGCTCCGGCCCTGTTTGCCCATATTTCGAGCTGTTCCACTGCAGCCGCGCGGAACGTGTCTGACGCGCCGATCAGAACGCTTTTTCCCTGTGATTTGTATTTCATGGCCATCTTGCCGAGGGTGGTGGTTTTTCCGGTCCCATTGACCCCCACCATCATGATCACATACGGTTTGGGCATCCGCTCCGCCTTGTCGCTTTCTTCGGCGGCATCCGGGAAGAGGGCCGCAAGCTCTTTTTTGAGCAAATCTTTCAGTTCATCAGCGGTTTGAAGCTTTTTGGCCCGGTCGGTCAGGGTCTCCATGATTTTCATGGCATTTTCCACACCCAGATCCGAGGTGACCAGCAGCTCCTCGAGTTCCTCTAACAGATCGTCATCGATTTTTTTGTTTTCAGAGAAGAACTCGTTGATATCCGTGGTGAGGATGTCCCTTGTTTTGGACAGACCTTTTTTGAGTTTCGAGAAAATCCCTTTGGAAGAGGGTTTTTCTCTGACAGATGGCATCGGTTCGGGTTCGGGTGTTTCCGGAACTTGTGATTCCGGAACTCCTGAGTCCGGAATATCAGGAACCGGTTCGGTTGGATCAACGCTTTCGGGTTCGGGTGCTTCCGGTGCCGGTTCCGCTTTTCCGGAAACTTGATTCTCAATCCGGGTGTCGGTGTCGGTTTGCTCCCCGGTTGATTCGGCAGGAGCCTCTTTTTCTATATCGGTTTTTGGAACTTCTTTTTCAGGAGTTTCTTCTTTTTCCGTTTTCTTTTTTTTCTTTTTAAAAAAATTAAAAGCCAATTCTACTCTCCTTGTGGATGATTTGTTTCTTTTTACATGTTTCTTCGGCTGTAGTCAACGACCGCAGGCCACAAAAGAGGCCATTGGGTATTGACGGGAACAAGAATGTGTCATAAGCTTGCCGGGTTTATTTCAAAAGAAACTTGAGACTGGATACAAGAAACAAGTCACGGCCTTGTTCAAAATTTGTTATGTCCGATGTCTTTGATTGTTTTCGTTGTGGCCGTTAGAGCATGTGGGGTATGAAAGGGAATCGATTGGCGGAAAAAATTAAACAGCACTGGTTTCTGCTCTCTCTTGCTTTTGTGTTTGCGGCGGTTGTGTCAGACGGTTCAGGATATGTCGTGCTTGTGGGGAAAACGCTGAACAGCCTGCACGGACCGGATATCGTGATTTTCACCATTTTTTTTATCTCCGGCCTGATCATTGAAATTCAACAGATCCGCGACGGTATAAAGGATGCACGCGCAACCCTTGCCGCCTTGTTTGTCATTGTGCTGGTCTCGCCGGCTGCGGCATTCGGCTTGAGTCTGTTTTCTCCCGGTCAGGGGATCCTGATCGGGCTGTTTATCGTTTCCGTGATGCCCACGACCCTTTCTTCGGGGATCGTCATGACCGGACGGGCGGGCGGAAACATGGCACATGCCCTTTGTGTCACGATTTTTTCCAATATGATTTCCATTGTGTCCATTCCGTTTGTTCTCTCTTATCTTCTGCCCCTTGCATCTCAGTCAAAAGAGCTTTCCATAGACCGGGGCATGATCATGCTGAGACTCTGTTTTCTGGTGCTTTTGCCGCTGATCACAGGACTTTTCGTGAAACGGTTTGCACTCAGCGGTCATGTGAAAAGAAAGCGGGTGCTGCAGAATATCAACCAGGTGCTCGTGGTTCTGATCGTATTCATGGCGGCCTCGAAAGTGAAAAATGTACTGGATGGTTCAACAAACGGATTTTTTCTGATTGTTCTGTACACGGCGGTGTTCCATCTGGTGCTGTTGTCCGCTTCTTTTGCCGCTGCAAAGGGATGTGGCATCAAGGGCAGCCGAAACCGCAGCGTCCTATTCATGGGATCCCAGAAGACCCTGCCGCTATCGGTTATCATTCAGATGACCTATTTCCCCGCATTCCCCAACGCGCTTCTTGTCTGCGTGGTTCATCATTTTGTCCATCTTTTCATTGACGGGTATCTGGCGGTGAAATTAAAAAAATGACAGAAAACCATAGAATTTAAGAAAGATACTTTACAATATTGATTTGTGTGGGTAAAAATTATGCATGGGGTATCCGACTATATTTTGAGTCAACACCAGTAAGGAGACAGCGCTGATATGGAAGAGAATACAAATCAAAAGCAGCAGGATCTTCAAAAAAGGGTCGAGAAACTGGAATCCCAGAAGACGATGCTGTTGAGAGAACTGGATGATCTGGAACAGCGGTTTGAAAAAACAGACAAGCTGTATCGAAAGTATATGCCTGTGATCCTGGATACTTTTGCCGGATCCGACTCACCGTTTTCCGGTATATGCCAGGATCTGAGCGATTCTTTGAAAAAAGGCGCCTCCATCGGAAAACTCGAATATATCTTCAATCAGGTCAGAGACATTGTCATAAGAGAAGATGCGGAAATCCCCCAGTCAAAAAAAGAGAAGAGGGGATTTTTTTCCTCTATGAAAAAGAAATCCGGAACCGCGGTGATCGAAGAGTTCAAAACCGGATACCATGAAATTATCAATCAGCTCAAATCCACACTTGGAGAACGATACAGTCAAAGGCTCGGGGAGCTCACAGAAAAAATCAATGCAGCGGAAACCTCCGGTGATATTATTGAAATCCGGGATGATATCTTTACGATCATCCAAAAGTACATTGCAGATACCAATGCCGACCGGGAGCAGGTCAACAACTTTGTTCAGGAGGTTGTGGAGGGGATTCTTCAGCTTGAAGCCGAGGCGATCAGGTCTTTTGAACAGACCGGCGAGATTCTGGACAACAATGAAGGGTTCGAGTCGGCACTAAGCTCCGAGCTCAACGGCCTTCAGCAGAACATGGATGTGGCACAAAACCTGGATGATTTAAAGCAGATGATCGCACGGCGGCTTACCGCCATTGACAAGGCGCTGAAAAAGAAGCAGGCAAAAGACAAGGCCATACAGGAAGTGGCCGACCAGCACAGGGAAGAATTTAAAACCGGCTTTTCCAAGCTTAAAAAAGAGCTTGACAAGGCCACGTCCAATGCAAAAGAGCTTGAGAAAGAACTCAATGTCGATCAGCTGACAGGTGCATTCAACCGGCGGGCCTATGAAAAGAGAATCCAGGAGGAAATGGAAAGGTTCAAACGGTACGGCACCACGTTTTCTCTTTTGATGATCGATGCGGACAAATTTAAAGACATTAATGACAAATACGGTCACGCCATTGGGGACAAGTGCTTAAAAGAGATTATCAAAAGGACCATTCCCCAGTTGAGGGCAAGTGACATGCTGGCCCGCTGGGGGGGGGAAGAGTTTGTGGTGATTATGCCGGAAACCCCTCTGGCCGGTGCCGGGGAGGCGGCTGAAAAGATCCGCCAGACCATTGAAAAAATTGAATTTGTGTACAAAGAGGAAACCGTAAAGGTAACCGTGAGCATTGGTGTCTCCGAGGTGGAAAACACCGACGAGACGGAGCAGAAAGTTTTTGAACGTGCGGATATCGCACTGTATCAGGCCAAGAAAAACGGAAGAAATCAGGTAGTCGCTTCAAATTAGGAGAACATGGTCATAGGAGATTGTATGAATACCACTGCCGACAAGGATATTGAAAATCTGCTGAAACATCCCAAAACTGTCGAGGTGACGTCGGATATTAATAAGGAGAGCCTTGAGAGGCGCTCTTTTGTTCCCTCCCGGATCAAGACTTTTGAAAGCCATTATGTGGGTCTTGAAGAACAGCCCCGGTACAGGCTTTTAAAAGACCAGGAAGCCGAAAAAGTGCTGCCGGATATTGTGGACAATCAGGTGGAAAAGGTTGTAAAAGACCCGGACAAATCCGAAGAGGAAAAGCGTTTTTTCGACAAAAAAAGAAATATCGGGATCGTCTTTTCCGGCGGCCCCGCCCCGGGCGGTCATAACGTGATTGCCGGCCTGTTTGACCAGGCCAGGCGGGTGAATCCCGAGTCCAGAATTTACGGTTTTCTCCTGGGCCCGGACGGGATCATCGACGGAAAATATATGGAACTGACCGATGATCTGGTGGATACCTACCGGAACATGGGCGGCTTTTCCATGATCAAAACCGGACGGACCAAGATCGACTCGAAAAAAAAGATGGAAGATGCGTGCCGGGTCTGCCGGGAGCTTGAACTGGACGCGGTGGTCATTGTGGGAGGAGATGATTCCAATACCAATGCCGCTTTTCTCGCACAGGAGTTCAAAGATGTCGGAATCCAGGTGATCGGCGTGCCCAAAACCATTGACGGAGATATACAGGTCCATACGGAGGACGGAGATGTACTGTGCGCCATTTCATTCGGTTTTCATACGGCGGCAAGAGGATTTGCCCAGAACATCTCCAATCTCACCAACGACGCCGGTTCCGATGTCAAATACTGGCATGTCTGCAAAGTGATGGGCAGGGTCGCCAGCCACCTGACCCTTGAAAGCGCTCTGCAGACCCATGCGAACCTCTCGTTTATCGGAGAGGAACTGGCCGATTATGTGGATACGGAGCGGCTTGAACGGTCAAAAGAGCGGGGCGAGTACGATTATACCGCTTATGGGCTGACCCTGCGCCATCTTTCCCGGGTGATCTGCGATGCCATTGTACGCAGGGCCGCCTGTGGTAAAAATTACGGGGTGATGATCCTTCCTGAAGGTATTCTCGAATTCATCAACGAGATTCAGATCTTCATCATCAAGCTGAACAAAATTATCGCGGATTATAACAAAAAGCATGACAAGGATTTCCATGCCGCTTTTCCGGCCCTGGATACCAAGCTCGAGTATTTACGGCGGCTCACCCGGGGGATGAGCGCAGGTGCCGAAGACGAGATTCCCATCTGGAACGCAAGGGATGACGAGCTTTTCAACCAGCTTCCCTCGTTTTTCCAGGAAGGGCTCCTTGTGGAACGGGACACCCACGGCAATTTCCAGTTCTCCCAGGTGAAAACGGAAAAGATCATTATGGATATGGTAAAGGAATATCTGGACATCCTAAAGGAAAGGGGCAAATACAAAATCGGCATTGAACACACCTATTTCGATTCCGTGATGAAACGATCGGATCTTGACCCGGAACGCTACGGTCCGGTACTTTTCAGAAATTGGAAGGAAGATCCGTATCTGCTGGTAAAAGAGTCCATCATTTCAAAGAAAACACTCAAACAGAGTCTGGTGGATGCCGGGCTGCTGGAGGAAAATGGCGATGTGCCCGAACAGGTGGAGACAGTTTTTGAAAGGTCGGTCCCCAAATTCAAAACCCAGCTTCATTTTTACGGGTATGACGGGCGGGGGAATGATCCGACCCGGTTTGACTGCAACTATGGGTACAACCTGGGCATGACCGCCTTCAGTTTGATTGCCAACGGGGCTACCGGACAGATGGCCGCCATCAAGAATCTCCAGCACAAGTTTGATAAGTGGGAACCCATCGGTATTCCCATTGCCCGCCTGATGCGTCTGGAAGAGCGGAAGGGGAAACTTGAGCTTGTGATCGAAAAGAGCATCGTGGACCTGGAATCCAATGCGTTCCGGGTATTCAAGGAGCTCAGGGAGGACTGGCTTGCGGCGGACAATGGCCCGGACCGGTACAGGCGCCCCGGACCAATCCGCTTTACCGGCAAGAG